>JAGXBI010000172.1 GCA_018971155.1 Burkholderiales bacterium | reverse complement strand
CCAGCTATTACCTGCGTCTGCGGGTGGCCGACCAAACCGGCGTGCTGGCCGAGATCACCCGCATCCTGGCCGATCTGGGCATCTCCATCGATGCCTTGCTGCAAAAGGAATCGCGCGAGGGTGAACAGCAGACTGACATCATCATCCTGACCCACCAAACGCAGGAAAAACACATCAACACCGCCATCGGCCGGATCGAAGCCCTGCCCACGGTGCTCTCGAACGTCACCCGCATCCGCATGGAAAGCCTGAATTGAACGCAACCGGTCGCCACGCCATGAAATATCTCTCCACACGCGACACCGCCGGCAGCGAGCCGCTTTCGTTTTCCCGCATTCTGTTGGGCGGCCTGGCGCCGGACGGCGGGCTGTACCTGCCGCTCGAGTATCCGCGCATCGACGCGGCCGAACTCGCTTCCTGGCGGCGGCTTTCATATGCCGATCTGGCCTGCGCCGTCCTGGGCAAGTTCTGCGACGACATCCCCGCCGACGATCTGCGCCGGCTCGCGCGCCGCACCTACACGCCCGAGGTCTACTGCAACGTGCGCGCCGGCGAAGATCCGCGCGAGATCGCGCCGCTGCGTGTGCTGGGTGACGAGCGGGGCACGCAACTGTCCCTGCTGGGTTTGTCCAACGGGCCGACGCTGGCGTTCAAGGACATGGCCATGCAACTGCTGGGCAACCTGTTCGAATACACGTTGGCGCAGCACGGGCAATCGCTCAATATCCTCGGTGCGACCTCGGGCGACACCGGCAGCGCGGCCGAATACGCGATGCGCGGCAAGCAGGGCATCCGGGTTTTCATGTTGTCCCCGGCCGGCAAGATGAGCGCGTTCCAGACCGCCCAAATGTACAGCCTGCAAGACCCGAACATCTTCAATCTGGCGGTGCAGGGTGTGTTCGACGATTGCCAGGACATCGTCAAGGCAGTCTCCAACGACCTGGCATTCAAGGCGCAACAGCAGATCGGCACGGTCAATTCGATCAACTGGGCGCGTGTGGTGGCGCAGGTCGTGTACTACTTCAAGGGTTATTTCGCGGCCACCGGCGGCGCTGGCGGCCAGGACCAGCCGGTTTCGTTCACGGTGCCCTCGGGCAATTTCGGCAACGTCTGCGCCGGTCATATCGCGCGCATGATGGGCCTGCCGATCCACCGGCTGGTGGTGGCCACCAACGAAAACGACGTACTCGACGAGTTCTTCCGCACCGGGCGCTACCGCGTGCGCAAATCGGCCGAAACGCTGCATACCAGCAGCCCCAGCATGGATATCTCCAAGGCGTCCAATTTCGAGCGGTTCATGTTCGATCTGCTGGGCCGCGATGCCCGGCGCACGGTCGATCTCTTCCAGGCCGTCGAGGCCGACGGCGGGTTCGATCTGGCCGGCTCGGCCGATTTCTCCCGCATCGCCGAGTTTGGTTTCGTCTCGGGGCGCAGCACGCACGACGACCGCCTGGCGACGATTCGCGACATCGACCGGCGTTATGGCGTGGTCATCGACACCCATACCGCCGATGGCGTCAAGGTCGCCCGCGAACAACTCGAACCCGGCATCCCGATGGTCGTGCTGGAAACGGCGCAGCCCGCCAAGTTCGCCGAGACGATCCGCGAAGCGCTGCGCCGCGAGCCGCCGCGCCCGGCCGGCTTCGAGCACCTCGAGGCGCTGCCGCAGCGCTTCGAAACCGTGCCGGCCGACGTTGCCCGTGTGAAGGCGTTCATCGCCGCGCACACCGGCCTCTAGCCGGCGGCATCCGCCCGATATGGCTCGCGCGCCGCGTCTGTCATCGCTGCTCAAGGAGGTGCGCGCCTGCCGCGCCTGCGCGACGGACCTGCCGCATGAGCCGCGGCCAGTGGTGGTCGCGCACCCGTCCTCCCGGGTGCTGATCGTCGGCCAGGCGCCGGGCCGGCGCGTTCACGACACTGGCGTGCCGTGGAACGACCCTTCCGGCGACCGCCTGCGCGGCTGGCTGGAGATGAGCCGTGAGCGCTTCTACGATGCTTCGGTGCTGGCGATCGTGCCGATGGGGCTTTGTTTTCCCGGCAGCGGCAAAAGCGGCGACCTGCCGCCGCGGCCGATCTGCGCGCCACGCTGGCACGGCCCATTGCGCCGAGCCATGCCCGACATACGTTTGACCCTTCTGATCGGCAGCTATGCGCAGCGCTATTACCTCGGCGACGCGTGCGGCGCCACCATGGCCGACACCATACGGCAATGGCGCGACTATCTGCCGACCTATTTTCCGCTGCCGCACCCCAGCCCACGCAACCAGGCGTGGCTCAAGCATCACCCCTGGTTCGAGGCCGAGGTGCTGCCCGCGCTGCGCCAGTGCTTGCGCGAGATCTTGCCGCCTGAAGCGTGACCGTCTTGATAATCCGTATGCGGCATCGGCGCTGTGCAACGGCGGGGCAGCCGCTACAATGCAAAAGAACGCGGAGCATGCCCGCCATACCCGATGCACCTGCGCGCGGCAGCATGCCGAGAGCATCGAACTGACCCAAAACTCCTGACCGTGACATCGACCATGCTGAGTACTCAAGAAGCGCTTCAGGCCGTCCTGAGCGCGGCCCGCCCGATCCGCGAGAGCGAACGCCTTAACACGCTTGAAGCCAACGGCCGGGTGCTGGCCGAGGACATCGTGTCGCCGCTGGACGTGCCGCCGATGAGCAACAGCGCGGTCGACGGCTACGCGGTGCGCCATGCCGACCTGCGCGGCGCCGAGACGGTGTTGCCGGTGTCGCAGCGCGTGCCGGCAGGGCACCAACCGGAGCCGCTCCAGCCCGGCACCGCAGCCCGGGTTTTCACCGGCGCGCCGATCCCGGCGGGCGCCGACACCTCGATCATGCAGGAGCAGTGCGAAGCGCGCGGCGACGAAGTCGTCATTCGCCATCAGCCCCAGGCCGGCGAATGGATCACGCGCCAGGGGGCCGACATTCAGGCAGGCAGCGTGATCCTGCCGGCTGGCACCCGCCTGAGCCCGCAAGCGCTGGGGCTCGCCGCTTCGGTGGGTTGTGCCAGCGTGCCGGTCGCCCGGCGCTTGCGGGTGGCGGTTTTTTTTACCGGGGACGAACTGCTCATGCCGGGCGAGCCGCTGCGCCCGGGCGCGATCTACAACTCCAGCCGCTTTACTCTGCGTGGGCTGCTCGAAAATCTCGGCTGCGCGCTGACCGACTTCGGCATCGTGCCCGACCGGCTCGATGCGACGCGCGCGACGCTGCGCCAAGCCTCGCGCGAGCACGATCTGATCATCACCGTGGGCGGGGTCTCGGTCGGCGAGGAAGACCATATCAAGCCGGCCGTGCAGGCCGAGGGGCGCCTCAATCTGTGGCAGATTGCGCTCAAGCCAGGCAAACCGCTGGCGTTTGGCGAAGTCGACAACGGCACCGCCCGGCCGGCCTATTTCATGGGGCTGCCCGGCAATCCGGTCTCCAGCCTGGTGACGTTTCTGCTGTTCGTGCGGCCGTTCATCCTGCGCTTGCAGGGCGTCGAGCGCGTCACGCCACGGCGCTTCGCGATGCGCGCCGATTTCACGCAAAAAAAGGCCGATCGCCGCAACGAATTCCTGCGTGCGCGGCTCAACGAGGACGGCGGCCTGTCGCTGTTCGCCAACCAGAGTTCGGCGGTACTGACCTCGACTGTCTGGGGCGACGGCCTGATCGACAATCCCCCCAATCACGCGATCCAGGCGGGCGAGAATGTGCAATTCATTCCCTTTGCCGAATTGCTTTATTGAACCGCAGGAGCTATGGGTTTCCCATGAAAATTGAATTGCGTTTTTTTGCCAGCGTTCGCGAGGCGCTGGGCACGGCCCAGGAAACCGTCGAGGTGCCGGAATCGGTGCGCACGGTCGGCGATGTGCGGGCCTGGCTGCGCGAGCGCGGCGCGGCGTGGCAAGAGACTCTGGCCGAAGGCAAGGCCCTGCGCACGGCCTACAACCACCAGATGTGCGGCCCGGCCACGCGCCTGAGCGAGCAGTGCGAGGTGGCTTTTTTCCCGCCGGTCACCGGCGGTTGAGGACAACGTCATGCCTATCAAAGTCCAGCAGGACGATTTCGACTTGAGCGCGGAAGTCGCGGCACTGCGGGCCGGCGATCTGCGGGTAGGCGCCGTGGCCTGCTTTGTCGGTACGGTGCGCGACCTCAGCGGCGGCCAGGACGTCGCCGAACTCGAACTCGAGCACTATCCCGGCATGACCGAGAAGTCACTGGCGGCGATTGTCGAGCAGGCCCATGAACGCTGGGATATCTATGACGCACTGGTAATCCACCGCTACGGCAAGCTCAAGCCTGCCGACCAGATCGTGCTGGTCGCGGTGACCTCCGCGCATCGCGGCGAGGCGTTTGCGGCATGTGAATTCATCATGGATTACCTGAAATCGGAAGCGCCGTTCTGGAAAAAGGAACAGACGCCGGCCGGAGCCCGCTGGGTCGAGGCGCGCCACAGCGACGAGGCGGCGCTGGCTCGCTGGGGCGTGGATAAAACGCAGGACGAATAGCTTGGCCGGCGCGCGCTATGGCTGGGCGGGGCGGTTCAGGCGCGCCAGCAGGGCTTGCTGCTCCGGCGGCAAGACGTAGTCCCACCCGAACAGGCCAAGCTGCAGGCTTTGCGCGATGCGCAATGCCGGCGTCATGAAGGCCGCCGCGGCGGCCGGTTCGTAAAGGCGATTGACCGTATCCAGGAAAAGATAAAGCCAACGATTGAAATGCTCGCCGCGCAGTTCCTGCAGCGGCACATGCGCCTGCATCACATTGCCGCGAAAACGCTTGGTCCCGAGCACGATATTGCTCCAGAAATCGTACATCTTCGGCAGGTGCTGGTCCCAGCGACCGGCCAGGACCTGGTCGAAGATCGGGCCGAGCATGTCGTCCCGGCGTATCCTGTCATAAAAAGTATCGACCAGCGTGCGAATATTGGCTTCGTCGGGCGATGCCGCGCGGGACGCCACGGCTGGTTCATCGGTTCGGGTCACGATACTTAAATATGTAAATTTAATGCATATTAATCCATGCCCGCCCGTAAGGCAAGCCGGGTTCGGCGCACGGGTTCGGCAACAAACGCCTTTTTTCCCTTGAAAAGCTCAGGTATCGGCCACACATCGAAGGCAAAGTCAATCTTTCCCTGGAGCATTCGATGCGACAAGACAAATTCACCACGCAGTTCCTCGAAGCGCTGTCAGACGCTCAGAGTACCGCGGTCGGACGCGACAACCAATATATCGAACCGGCGCATCTGCTGGCCGCCTTGCTGGCTCAGCCGGAGGGCGCGGCGCGCTCGCTGCTGGGGCGCGCCGGCGTGCACGTGCAGCCGTTGGCCAACGCGGTTCAGCAAGCGATCGAGCGTCTGCCGCAGGTGCAGGGCACCAACGGCAACGTTCAGGTCGGACGTGACCTCGCCGGCTTGCTCAATCAGGCCGACAAGGAAGCGCAAAAGCGTGGCGACAGCTATATCGCCAGCGAAATGTTCCTGCTTGCGCTGGCCGACGACAAGGGCGACACCGGCCGTCTGGCGCGTGAGCACGGTCTGTCGCGCAAGGCGCTGGAAGCCGCCATCGACGCGGTGCGCGGCGGCCAGGCGGTCGACAGCCAGGACGCCGAGGGCCAGCGCGAGGCGCTCAAGAAATATACGCTGGACCTGACCGAGCGGGCGAAGGCAGGCAAGCTCGACCCGGTCATCGGCCGCGACGATGAAATCCGCCGCACAATCCAGATCCTGCAGCGCCGCACCAAGAACAACCCGGTGCTGATCGGCGAGCCCGGCGTGGGCAAGACCGCCATCGTCGAGGGGCTCGCGCAGCGCATCATCAACGGCGAAGTGCCCGAGTCGCTCAAGAACAAGCGCGTATTGGCGCTGGACATGGCGGGCCTGCTGGCCGGCGCCAAGTACCGGGGTGAGTTCGAGGAGCGCCTCAAAGCCGTACTCAAGGACATTGCCAAGGACGAAGGCCGCACGATCGTCTTCATCGACGAAATCCATACCATGGTCGGTGCCGGCAAGGCCGAAGGCGCCATGGACGCCGGCAATATGCTCAAGCCGGCATTGGCGCGCGGCGAACTCCACTGCATCGGCGCGACCACGCTCGACGAGTATCGCAAGTACATCGAGAAGGACGCCGCGCTGGAGCGCCGCTTCCAGAAAGTCCTGGTCGACGAGCCCTCGGTGGAGGCGACTATCGCCATCCTGCGCGGCCTGCAGGAAAAGTACGAGCTGCACCATGGCGTCGAAATCACTGACCCGGCGATCGTCGCGGCTGCGGAATTGAGTCATCGCTACATCACCGACCGCTTCCTGCCGGACAAGGCGATCGACCTGATCGACGAGGCCGCCTCGAAGATCAAGATGGAAATCGACTCCAAGCCGGAGGCCATGGACAAGCTCGATCGCCGGCTGATCCAGCTGAAGATCGAACGCGAGGCCGTCAAGAAGGAAACCGACGAGGCGTCGCAAAAGCGGCTGGCCCTGATCGAGGACGAAATCGTCCGGTTGGGCAAGGAGTATGCCGATCTCGAGGAAATCTGGACGGCCGAGAAAGCGGCCGTGCTGGGCAGCGCGCAGATCAAGGAAGACATCGAAAAAACCCGCGCCGAGATCGTGCGCTTGCAGCGCGAGGGCAAGCTCGACAAGGTCGCCGAACTGCAATACGGGACGTTGCCGCAACTCGAGGCCAAGCTCAAGGAAGTCACGCAGGCCGAGGCGTCGGGCAAGGCGCAGGCGCGCCCGAAGTTGCTGCGCACGCAAGTGGGCGCCGAGGAAATCGCGGAAGTGGTGTCGCGCGCGACCGGCATTCCGGTGTCGAAGATGATGCAGGGCGAGCGGGAAAAGCTGCTGCACATGGAAGACAAACTGCACGAGCGGGTGATCGGCCAGAACGAGGCCATCGAGGCGGTGGCCGACGCCATCCGGCGCTCGCGCGCCGGGCTGGCGGATCCCAACCGGCCGTATGGTTCGTTCCTGTTCCTCGGCCCGACGGGGGTCGGCAAGACCGAGCTATGCAAGGCGCTGGCGACGTTCCTGTTCGATTCGGAAGACCATCTGATTCGCATCGACATGAGCGAATTCATGGAAAAGCACAGCGTGGCACGCCTGATCGGCGCGCCGCCGGGCTATGTCGGCTACGAGGAAGGCGGTTACCTGACCGAAGCCGTGCGGCGCAAACCGTACAGCGTGATTTTGCTCGACGAGGTCGAGAAGGCGCATCCGGATGTCTTCAATGTCTTGCTGCAGGTGCTCGACGACGGCCGCATGACCGACGGTCAGGGTCGCACCGTGGACTTCAAGAATACGGTCATCGTGATGACCTCGAACCTCGGTTCGTCGTTGATCCAGGCGATGGTGGGCGAGCCGCAGGAGCGCATCAAGGATGCCGTGTGGGGCGAAATCAAGGAGCAGTTCCGGCCCGAGTTCCTGAATCGCATTGACGAAGTGGTCGTGTTCCATGCGCTCGACGAGCAGCACATCAAGTCGATTGCAATGATCCAGATCGAACGCCTGCGCGAACGGCTGGCCAAGATGGACATGCAGCTCGACGTCTCGGAGGCAGCGCTGGCACACGTCGCCAAAGAAGGCTACGACCCCGTCTTCGGAGCCCGGCCGCTCAAGCGCGCGATCCAGCAGGAGATCGAGAACCCGGTGGCCAAGCTGATTCTGGCAGGCAAATTCGGACCGAAGGATATCGTGCCGGTCGATTGGCACGACGGCAAGTATCAGTTCGAGCGGATCGTGCACTGATCGCTGGCGACAAAGTGCGGTAAAGGCGCGGCTTCGGCCGCGCTTTTTTTTGGGGGCGCCGCGTGCCGTGCGTGTCGAGCC
>JAGXBI010000472.1 GCA_018971155.1 Burkholderiales bacterium | reverse complement strand
GCCCGCCTGAACACCGTCAGCGACGCCTTTACTGCATTCCTCGCGCTGCTCGAGCAGGCCGACGAGCGTGCGGTGGCGCCCAGCGGGTTGTGGGCGCTGGCGCAGCCGTTGCAGCAACAGTTGGAAGCGGCTTGCGGGCCGGTGCGGCAGATGGTGTAGCGGTCCACCGTTGCCTGGCCCGCCGTGCGGCGAACGGGCAGTGAACGGGCCGGGAGCGGTCTGCGCCGCCTCAGGCGAAGACGTGCGGGTCGAGGTGCGGTATCGCGCGAAATGCCGGTTTGGCGAAGAAGTAGCCTTGCATCAGGCTGACGCCGTGCGCGACGAAGAAGTCGCGCTCGCCTTGGGTTTCGATGCCTTCGGCGATGACTTCGATGCCCAGGTCGCGGGCGATCGAGAGGATGCCCTTGACGATGCGCTGGCGCACGCTGTCGGTGTCGATGCCGCGCAGCAGGCTCATGTCGAGCTTGACGAGGTCGGGCTGGAAGTCGACGAGCAGCGAGAGCCCGGAGTAGCCGGCGCCGAAGTCGTCGATGGCGGTGCGAAAGCCGTAGCTTTTGTAGGCCTTGAAAATGTCGACCAGGTGCGCGCGGTCGGCGATGTGCTCGCCCTCGACGGTTTCGAAGATGATTTTTTCGAGCGGAAAGCCGTGCGTCTGCGCGGCCTCCAGCGTCGTTCTGATGCACACCTCGGGCCGGTACACGGCATTGGGCATGAAGTTGATCGACAGATGCGCGTCGAGCGCGAGCGCGGCGGCCGTGGCGATCGCCACTTGCCGGCAGCGCTGGTCGAAGTGGTATCGGTTGCCTTCGTCGATTTGCGAGAGCACGGTGGCGGCCGATTCGCCCCCGGCGCCGCGCACCAGCGCCTCGCACGCGAAAACCGCCTTGCTGCGCACGTCGACGATCGGCTGAAACGCGAAGTCGATCTCGATCGGCAGCGGTGCGGCATCCCTGCAGCCCACGCAGCCTTGCGGGGCAAGCGGCGTGATGTCGATGCCGGGTTGGGTGGAAGACTTCATTGGGCCTCTCCTGCCGATGGGGACGGGGGCCGCGCCTCACCATCCCCCTTCGTTGATTCCGTGGCGCCTTGTTCCGATTTGACGACGTCTTCGACGCGCACGCAGTTGCGTCCCGCGCGCTTGGCTTCGTACAGCGCGCGATCCGCGGCGGCCAGCAGGTCGTCGAGTTCCGCCTGCGTCTCGCCGAGCGCCGCTACGCCAAGGCTCACGGTGGCGTGCAGCACTTGCCCGCCGGTCTCGATGGGCAGCTGTTCGATTGCCACGCGCAGGCGCTCGGCGATGGCGGCGGCTTCCTGCCGCGTGGTGGCCGGCAGCAGCAGCGCGAATTCCTCGCCGCCGAGCCGGCCGATCAGGTCGGCCGCGCGCAGCGTGCGCTTGGCTTCGCGCACGATCTGCTGCAATACTTCGTCGCCCGCGGTGTGCCCGGCGGTGTCGTTGATGCGCTTGAAATGGTCCGCGTCGAGCATCACCAGCGAGAGCGGGCGCCGGTGCC
>JAGXBI010000171.1 GCA_018971155.1 Burkholderiales bacterium | reverse complement strand
ATCGTGCTTGCCTTCAAGAGCTCGACCAATCTGGCAGCAGCCTACGGTATCGCCGTGACGACCACCCTGGTGATCACCACCATCCTGGTCTGCGTGGTGATGGTCAAGGTATGGAACTGGAACAAATTCCTGGTCGCGCTGATCATCTCCGTTTTTCTGATCGTCGACTTCGCCTTTTTCGGCGCCAACCTGATCAAGGTGGAAGAGGGCGGCTGGCTGCCACTGGCGCTCGGCGGCTTCATCTTCTTCCTGCTGGTGACCTGGCATACGGGCCGCATGCTCGTGCGCGAGCGCACCGCGGTCGATGGCATTCCTCTCATGCCGTTCGTCGAGGGGCTGCTCGCCCATCCGCCGCATCGGGTTCAAGGCACGGCGATTTATCTCACCGGCGGCAATACGCTGGTGCCGGTCAGTCTGTTGCATAATCTGAAGCACAATCGCATTTTGCATGAGCGGACGATCTTCATGACCATCCGCACGCTCGACGTGCCATACGTCGACGACGCGGAGCGCATCGAGATGAAAGATCTCGGCGGCGGCTTGTACAGCGTGGTGGCGGCGTTCGGTTTCAACGAGACGCCGGATGTCAAGGATGTGCTGCGCTTGCTCGAAGAGTTTGCCGGCATGGCGTTCGACCTGATGGATACCTCGTTCTTCCTGGCACGTGAGACCGTGGTGCCGACCAAGCTGCCCGGCATGTCGATCTGGCGCGAGCGCATTTTCGCCTGGATGCATCAGAACGCGGCGAAGCCAACGGACTTCTTTAGCATTCCGGCCAATCGCGTGGTCGAACTCGGCACCAAGATCGAAATCTAGGTGGGCGAGTCGCCGCGCTGGTTTGCGGCGTTGGTGCTTTTGCTGCGGTAGACTGTGCACTTCTCATCCTATGCAGAGTGCACAGCATGACGACAGATCGCATATCCGATGATACTTCGCTACCCGAACTGACCTTGCGGGGCATGATCCTGGGGGCCTTGCTCACCGTCGTATTCACTGCTTCCAACATCTACCTTGGCCTGAAAGTCGGCCTCACTTTCTCCTCCGCGATCCCGGCCGCCGTAATTTCGATGGCGGTACTGCGAATGTTCAGCAGCGCGAACATTCTCGAAAACAATATGGTGCAGACCCAGGCGTCGGCGGCGGGGACCCTGTCGTCGATCATTTTCATCCTGCCGGGGTTGGTGATGATGGGCTATTGGCAGGGCTTCCCGTTTTGGCAGACCTTCGGCATCTGCGCCGCGGGCGGCATGCTGGGCGTCATGTTCACGATCCCGTTGCGTCATGCGATGGTGGTGCAAAGCGACCTGCCCTATCCGGAGGGTGTGGCGGCGGCGGAAATCCTGCGGATTGGCAGCGACCATGCCGCCGGCACGGAAGACGTCTCGGTCGCTACGGCGAAAGCCGGCGCCGAACGCAAGGCCGCTGGATCCGGCGTCGCGGATATTGCCGCCGGCGGCGTGGTGTCGGCGCTGATGGCGTTTGCCACAGGCGGCCTGCGCGTTTTTGCCGACAGCATCAGCGGCTGGTTCTCGCTGGGCTCGGCGGTGTTCCGGCTGCCGCTGGGCTTCTCGCTGGCGCTGGTCGGCGCCGGCTACCTGATCGGCATCGTGGCAGGCATCGCCATGTTGGTCGGCCTGCTGATTTCGTGGGGCCTGGCCGTCCCGATCCTGACCGCCGGTGCGACCATGCCGCCCGGCATGTCGATCGCGAAGTTCGCTACCGGACTTTGGAGCACTCAAGTGCGGTTTCTTGGTGCAGGCGTAATCGGTATCGCGGCCATCTGGACGCTGATCACGCTCTTCAAGCCGATGGTCGCCGGCGTCAGGACATCGTTTGCCGCGCTGCGCGATGTCGGCGGGACCGGCAGGCCGGGCGCCGCCGGAGCCCGCACCCAGCGCGACCTGTCGCCGCGCTGGATCATCGTCATTACGCTGGCATTGGTCGCCGCGCTGGCGGTGGTGTTCGGCGCCTTCCTGTCGGACGTGCCGCTGGCACCGGGAGTGATCGCCAGCCTGGTGGCCTATGGCGTGATTTTCGCGTTTATCTTCGGCTTCCTGATCGCTGCGGCGTGCGGCTATATGGCCGGCCTGGTGGGTTCCTCCGCCAGTCCGATTTCGGGGATCGGGATCGTTGCGGTGATTCTGGTCTCGTTGCTGTTGCTGGCAATCGGGCAAACCAACGGCATGCTGCACGACCCGGCGGGCAGCCGGTTGGCGATCGCCCTGGCCATTTTCACGACTTCGGCCGTGGTGGCGGTGGCAACGATCTCCAATGACAACTTGCAGGACCTGAAGACCGGCTGGCTGGTGGGCGCGACACCCTGGCGCCAGCAGGTGGCGCTGTTGATCGGTTGCGTGGTGGGGGCGCTGGTGATTCCGCCGATTCTCGTGCTGCTGTACAACGCCTACGGCTTTGCCGGCGCGCTGCCGCATGCCGGCATGGACCCGGGGCAGGCGCTGTCGGCGCCGCAGGCCACGCTGATGACGGCCATCGCCACCGGCATTTTCACGCACAAATTGAACTGGACCATGATCGTGACGGGGCTGGCGATCGGCGTGGTGCTGATCGCCGTCGATCTCCTGCTCAAGCGGCGTCAGGAGCGCACCGGGGGCGTGGCGCGTTTGCCCGTGTTGGCCGTGGGTATCGGCATTTACCTGCCGCCGACTGTCAGTGCGCCGCTGGTGATCGGCGCGGTGATCGCCTGGTTGCTCGAACGACGCCTGCGCCGTGGCGCGGCGGCGGCCGGTGTCGAGTACGACTCATACGCCGCTCCCGCGAACCGGCGCGGCGTGCTGATTGCCTCCGGGCTGATCGTCGGCGAGAGCCTGGTTGGCGTGATATTGGCCGGGGTCATCGGGTTCAGCGGCAGCAGCGCGCCGCTGGCGATCGTGGGGCCGGGATTCGCGCCGGCTGGCGAATGGCTCGGTCTTCTTGTGTTCGCCGGGGTGTGTTGGTGGTTCAGCCGGCGCACGCTGGCCGCCGCGGGATAATTCGGGCGGCGGCCGCGACCACGACTGCTGCGCGTGCGTTACGCGTGCTCGCGGATGTACCGGTTGACCAGCATCACCGCGCATGCGTACGCCAGGCCGATGATGCCGAAGGTGATCGGCAGCGCCTGCGGCCAACTCGGTATCGTGTGCAATACCGCACCCATTGCCGCGACGCCGATCAGCGCGCCGATCTGGCGATTGGCGTTAAGCGAAGCCGCGGCGATGTTGGCGTGCGCCTGACCGGCCACGTGCATGACGGTCGCCGTCATCGCCGGCACGGCGATGCCAACGCCAAAGTTCGCCAGCGCCGCACCCAACGCAAACCACCCATAGGGCAGTTGCGCGCCGCAGGCGGCCAGCAGCAATGACAAAATCGCCGAGCCCAGCAACCCCCAAAGCATCGGCCAGCGGGCGCCCCAGCGCGCGGTAATGCGGCTCGACAGCAGGTTGCCTACCGTGAATACCGCCATGAGCGGCAGCAGATCGACGCCGGTGTGCCAGGCGTCGGTGCCGCGCGCCTGCTGCAGGAACAGGCTGAACAGAAACAACTGCCCGAACGCGCCCAGGTTGATCAGGAAGCCAATCGCATTGGCCGCTGGAAAGCGGCTGTCGTGAAACAGCGCGCGCGGCACGACCGGTGTCGCGTCGCGGCGCTCGCGCGCCACGAAGGCCGCTATTGCAACTGTGGCCAGCGACATCGCCGCGACGATCGGCGCCGAGCTCCAACCCAACGGCGCTCCCTCGATCAAAGCGAAGGCCAAGGCGGCCAGGCCAGTCACGCCGAGTGCATGGCTGGCGGGATTGAGCGCCTGGGCATGACGCGGCGACGGTGCGATGCACCCGCGAGTGAGCAGCAGCCCGACGATACCGATCGGCACATTGAGCCAGAAAATGCTGCGCCAGCCGAGCCAAGCCACCAGCACGCCGCCCACCATGGGCCCCATGGCCGCGGCAACCGATACGATCGCCGACCACAGGCCGAGCACTTTGATGCGCACCGCATTATCGGGATAGGCCTGGCTGAGCAGGCTGAGCGAGCTCGGCATGAACAGCGCCGCGCCAACGCCCTGGAGCAGCCGCGCGCCGATCAGGGCGTTGCCGCTGGGCGCCACGCCGCATAGCAGCGATGCGGCGATGAACAGTGCCAGGCCGGCCATATAGACGGTTCGCGCACCGAACCGGTTGGCCAGCGCGCCGCCCACCAGCAGCAAGGCGGCGAAGGTCAGGGTATAGCCATCGACCACCCAGACCAGTCCCGCGAGCTGAATCGACAGACTGCGCTGGATATGACTCAAAGCGACGTTCACCACCGTGACGTCGAGCATCGCCATCACGAAACCCAATGCGACCGTGACCAGCGGCCAGGCACTCTGGCGGGTGGCGTTGGCCGAATGAGCGGCAGTGGGGGCCGTAACGGTGGTGGGGGTAGGGGGGCAGCAATCGGTGGACATGATGGCAACTCCTTGGGAGATTGACCGCAGAAGTCGCCATCATAAAGACTTCTGATGATGCAAAAAAGAGATAAAATCGCGGCGATCAAATGCAAAAATGCATCACGCCATGGACTGGGACAACGCCCGTATTTTTCTTGCCATTTACCGTCAGGGCACACTGCGCGGCGCCGCCGGCGTCCTGCAAATCGATCAGGCGACGGTCGGGCGGCGGCTCGCCGCGCTGGAAAAATCGCTGGATGCGCGCCTGTTCCTGCGTACCCCCGCCGGTTATGTGCCCACGCCGGCGGGCGAACGCGCCTGTCAGGCGGCCGAGCAGATGGAGCTGGCCGCGCATCAACTGCAGCGTCAAATGCAGGGCATCGACGAGCGGCTCTCCGGCACGGTGCGGGTGGCATGCACCGACACGGTCGCCTTCGCCTCGCTGATGCGTGCCTTGCAACAGCTGCATGCCGCGCATCCCGACATCCGCATGGTGCTGAGCACCGCCACGCACCTGACCAACCTGACGCGTCGCGAGGCCGATCTGGCCGTACGCACGGTGCGGCCCGACAGTCCGGATCTGATCGCTCGTCACCTCGCGCGCCGGCAAGTCGGGTTATTTGCCGCTCGAACCTATCTCGACGCGCATGGCATGCCGGTGCCCGGCAATGCACTGGCTGGGCACGACGTGGTGATTTACCAGCGCGCGGTGGCCGCTTACCAGAGCGAGGCGCTGTGCGGGGAGTCGATCGCCAATGCGCGTGTGGCGCTCGAGGTGAATTCGGGGCTGATGCTGTTGCACGCAGTGCGCATGGGACTCGGAATCGGCGAATTGCCGACCCATATGGCGCAAAGCGATCCATTGCTTGCGCGCGTGTGGCCCGAGCGCGCCGAGCCTTATGACATGTGGCTGGTCATGCACACAGACCTGAACCGCACGGCAAGAGTGCGCGCCGTGGCCGATGCGATCGTCGAGGTGTTCGAGCAGGAGTCGGCGGCCGGATCGATGAGCCGGCCGCGCTAGTATGTTGCCTACCGTTTGAGTTTGGCGAACGCGGCAGCCATCGCACTTGCCGGTTCGGCCTCGCGCTGGCGCGGCGGACGTTGGGTGCCGCCAGAGCCTTGCGGGCGTGCGGTGCCGCGCTCGCCGGCGGGCGGCAGTTCGTCGGACAGCCGCATGGTCAGGGAAATGCGCTGGCGCTTTTCGTCGACTTCAAGCACTTTGACCTTGACGATATCGCCGGCTTTGACGACCTCGTGCGGGTCCTTGATGAATTTCGTGGACATCGCCGAGACGTGCACCAGACCATCCTGGTGCACCCCGATATCGATGAACGCGCCAAACGCGGCGACGTTGGTGACGACCCCCTCGAGCAGCATGCCCGGCTTCAGGTCGGAGAGTTTCTCAACGCCTTCCTGAAACGACGCTGTCTTGAATTCGGGACGTGGGTCGCGCCCCGGTTTTTCGAGCTCGCCGAGGATGTCCTTGACGGTGGGCAGGCCAAAACGTTCGTCGACGAACTCGGCCGGCGACAGGCCGCGAATCGCTTCCCGGTTGCCCATCACCTCGCTGATCTGCTTGCTGATTCGTGCCAGGATCCGCTCCACGACCGGGTAGGCTTCCGGGTGAACCGACGAGCGATCGAGCGGGTTTTCGCCGCCGTTCACACGCAGAAAGCCGGCGGCCTGCTCGAACGTTTTGTCGCCCAGGCGCGGCACTTTTTTGAGCGCCTCGCGGCTCGGGAAGGCGCCATTGCTGTCGCGGAACTCGACGATATTCTTCGCCAGTGCACTGTTGAGTCCCGACACGCGGGCGAGCAGCGGCACCGAGGCGGTGTTGACGTCCACCCCGACCGCGTTGACGCAGTCTTCGACCACGGCGTCGAGCATGCGCGCCAGCTCGCGCTGGTTGACGTCGTGCTGGTACTGACCGACGCCGATCGCCTTGGGCTCGATCTTGACCAGTTCGGCCAGCGGATCCTGCAGGCGCCGCGCGATCGACACCGCGCCGCGCAGCGAGACGTCGAGTTCCGGGAATTCCTTGGCAGCCAGCTCGGACGCCGAGTAGACCGACGCCCCGGCCTCGGATACGACGATTTTCTGCAGCTTGAGTTCGGGGTGGCGCTTGATCAGTTCGGTCGCCAGCCGGTCGGTCTCGCGCGATGCGGTGCCGTTGCCGATGCTGATCAACTCGGCGCCGGTCGCTTGCGCCAGGCGAGCGAGCCTGGCCAGTGAGCCGTCCCAGTCGCGCCGGGGTTCGTGCGGATAAATGGTATCGGTCGCCAGCAGCTTGCCGGTGCGATCGACGACCGCCACCTTGACGCCGGTGCGCAGGCCCGGATCGAGACCGATGACCGCCTTGGGGCCGGCCGGCGCGGCCAATAGCAGCGCCTTGAGATTGCGCGCGAACACCCGGATCGCCTCACTCTCGGCGCTCTCGCGCAATTGCGTGAGCAGTTCGGATTCCAGGTGCGGCTGCACTTTCACCCGCCAGCACCAGCGACACACGTCGCCCAGCCATTTGTCGGCCGGGCGGTTTTGCTGGCGGATCCCGACGTGCGCCGCGATCATCGCTTCGCACGGATGCGGCGCCAGGGCGTCGCGTTCTTCACCCAATCCGAGCTTGATCATCAGGATGCCGAGATTGCGGCCGCGAAACAGCGCCAGCGCGCGGTGCGACGGCACGGTGGCGAGCGTTTCGGCGTAATCGTAATAGTCGCGGAATTTTTCGCCTTCCTCGCGCTCCTTGCCCTCCACGACTTTGGATGACACAACCCCTTCGGCGAGCATGAATTCGCGAACCTTGCCGAGCAGCTCGGCGGTCTCGCCGAACTGTTCGGACAGAATGTCGCGCGCGCCGTCGAGCGCGGCCTTGACGTCTGCCACGCCTTTCTCGGCGTCGACGAACCTGGCAGCCTCGACCGCCGGATCGAGCATCGGGTCGCCCAACAGCGCCAGCGCCAGCGGTTCCAGACCGGCCTCGCGCGCGATCTGTGCGCGCGTGCGGCGCTTGGGCTTGTAGGGCAGGTAGAGATCTTCCAGAACCTGTTTGGTCTCGGCCGCTTCGATGGCCGCGCGCAGCGTGTCGCTCAGCTTGCCCTGTTCATCGATGCTTTGCAGGATGGCGGCGCGGCGCTCTTCGAGCTCGCGCAGATACAGCAGACGCTCTTCCAGGTTGCGCAGCTGCGTGTCGTCCAGGTTGTCCGTCGCCTCCTTTCGGTAACGGGCGATAAACGGCACCGTCGCGCCTTCGTCGAGCAGTTGCACGGCAGCGGCGACCTGGCGAGGTTGCACGCCGAGTTCGGCGGCAATGCGCTGGATGATCTGTTGAGCTACGTTATCGGTCATTCGTCGTGAAATATCGCGATCAGCAAAGCGA
>JAGXBI010000170.1 GCA_018971155.1 Burkholderiales bacterium | reverse complement strand
CGCGCAATGGACGGTGACCGATACGCGGCGCTGGATCGAATCGCTGCGGCTGGTTGGCCGCCAGGCCGACATCGCGCGCGACGTGGTCAGCGAAATCGGCAGCCGCCTGGCGTTCCTCGAGGAGGTCGGGCTGGGCTATCTGAGTCTCGATCGCGCCGCGCCGAGCCTGTCCGGCGGCGAGGCGCAACGCATCCGGCTGGCCGCGCAACTGGGCAGCAATTTGCAGGGCGTTTGCTACGTGCTCGACGAGCCGACCATTGGCCTGCATCCGCGCGACAATCGAATATTGCTCGACGCGCTGCGCAAGCTCGGCGAGAAAGGCAATACGCTGGTGGTGGTCGAGCACGACGAAGATACGATTCGCCGAGCCGATCACATCATCGATATCGGGCCGGGAGCCGGCAAGCGCGGCGGCATGCTGGTAGCGCAAGGCAGCGTTGCCGACCTGGCCAGGCAGGGCGCCTCGCTGACCGGACAGTTTCTCGCGCACCCGATCGCGCATCCGCTGCAAGCGCGCCGCACGGTCGTGCCGGCCCGTGGCGCCCGGCCGCAGGAACCCGCGCAATGGCTGAGCGTGCACGGCGCCAGGCTCCACAATTTGCGCGAGCTGACGGTGGATATTCCGTTGTCTCGGCTGGTGGTGGTCACGGGGGTGAGCGGGTCGGGCAAGTCGACCCTGGCACGCGACGTGCTGATGACGAATCTGCTCGACGCGGTCGGACGTTCAGTATTGTCGTCGCCCGCCACACGGCGCGCGCGCAAGGCCGCCGCAGCGCAGCAGACGGATGCGGCGGCGCATCGTTCGAATGCGTCGCTGGAGGTCACGCACCAGTGGCAGGGCTGCGATGCCGTGACCGGCTGGGAAGCGATCGACCGCGTGCTCGAGGTCGACCAGACGCCGATCGGCAAGACGCCGCGCTCGTGCCCGGCGACCTACATCGGGGTGTGGGATGCGATTCGCAAGCTGTTCGAGGGCACGCTCGAGGCGCGGGCGCGCGGCTATACCGCGTCGCGCTTTTCATTCAATACCGGCGCCGGGCGCTGCCCCGCCTGCGAGGGGCAGGGCGTGCGCACCATCGGCATGAGTTTCCTGCCGGACGTGAAGGTACCGTGCGACGTGTGCCACGGCCAGCGCTTCAACCCCGAAACGCTCGCGGTGACCTGGCACGGCAAGAACATCGGCGATGTGCTGACCATGGAAATCGACGAAGCCGTCGAGTTTTTCGCCCCGATCACCAGCATCGCCCATCCGCTGCAATTGATGAAGGACGTGGGCCTTGGTTACCTGACGCTCGGCCAGCCGTCACCGACCTTATCGGGCGGCGAGGCGCAGCGCATCAAGCTGGTAACGGAATTGAGCAAGGTGCGCGACGATCTCACGCGGCGTGGGCAGCGGGCGCCGCACACGCTGTATGTGCTCGACGAGCCGACGGTCGGGCTGCATATGGCGGATGTGGCCAAGCTGATTCGCGTGCTGCACCGGCTGGCCGATGGTGGCCATAGCGTGGTGGTCATCGAGCACGATCTCGACGTGATTGCCGAGGCCGACTGGGTGATCGATCTCGGTCCCGAAGGCGGGGTGGGCGGCGGCACGATCGTCGCCGCGGGCACGCCGGAGGATTTGCTGCGAGTGCGCGACAGTCATACCGGCGCGGCGTTGCGGCCGGTGCTGGCGCGCATTGCCGGCCACGCGCAGTCAGGCGAGATGGCCGGCACGGCAAAGACGGCCTAGTCGGGCGCCGCGATGCGGGCGAGCCGGCGGGTCGCGGCTCGCCCGCATCCCTTTTGCAGCCTACGCCTCGAGGCTGGTGCCTTTGGTTTCGGGCGACGCCAGGATGGCGAAAATCGCCAGCGCGGCGTAGCCCATCACCAGCATGCCGATATAAAGATAGGCGCGATGGATGCCATAGGTGTGCAGCAGCATGCCGGCGATGATCGGAATGAGCCCGCCGCCATACACTTGCGATACCTGGTAGCCGGCACTGGCGCCCGAAGCGCGATACTTGGTCGGAAAGCTCTCCGTGTAGAACGTCGGTACCGCACCATAGCCGAAGCCGAACACAAAGCCGAAGCCGATGATTTCAGCGATCGTCGCCAGCATGAAATTGCCGGTGTTGAGCAGATAGAAATACGGAATCGCGAACACGAACGCAACGACCGCGGCGATCAGCAAAATCGTGCGGCGGTTGATCCTGTCGGCCAATGTCGAGCCGATGATCATGAACACCAGCATGAAGGCCGCGGCGATCAGGCCAATGGTCTCGGCCTGCGTGCCGGTGAACCCGACCGACTTCATGTAGCCGGTGCCGAACACGAAGCTCAGGAAGAACACGCCGCCGAACATGGCGTTGACCAGCGAGGTGCGCAGGATGCGCAGCGGCATGTCGCGCCACACTTGCCGGGCCGGATGCTGCAGGGTCTGGCTATTGGATTTGAAGCCCTCGAACACGAAGCTGTCCATGGTGCGCGTGCGAATCACGATGCCGACGATCGCCACGATAAAGCCGATCACGAAGAAAATCCGCCAGCCCCAGCTCAGGAATGCGGCAGGCGACATCAGCGATTTGACGAAAATCACCGAGCCGAACCCCAGCAGCAGGCCGATCGGAATCGCGAAGCCGACCCAGGCGCCCCAGAAAGCGCGGCGCTTGGAGCGCGCGGCCTGCTCGACCACCCAGGTCGCGGCAGTGCCGAATTCGGCGCCGAAGCTGATCCCCTGCAGAAGCCGGAAGACGATCAGCAGCACTGGCGCAATCACGCCGATGCTGTTGTACGAGGGGGTCAGCCCGATGGCCAGGGTGCTGAAGCCCATCAACAGCAGTGCATAGACCATCGCGTCCTTGCGGCCCAGGCGGTCGGCGATATTGCCGAAGATGAAAGCGCCCAGCGGCCGAATGATGATGCCGATGCCATAGACCGCGATGGCCGCGGCAATCGCCGCCAGTCCCGGCAGCTTGAAGAACACTCCGCCCCATACCGTCGCGGCCATGATGCCGGTCACCAGAAAGTCGTACTGCTCGATGACCGAACCGATGATGCTTGCCAGGGCCACCTTGCGAATTTGCTGTTCGGTGGGGTGGCCGTTCGTTTCTTTCATGTTTGATCTCCGTTGAAAATTTTTTTGCTTCACCTGCCTGATTTGCCCGCTCACTGGGACGCTCGCGCCACCAGTTGCGGTACGAACAATTCCGTCCAGCGCTCGGGCTTGATCCTGATCGTGCCGGTACCGTAGAGGAAATTCACGTAGTCCATGATTTGATTCGGCATCAGCGAAAAGCGGGTATCGGGATCGTCGAGCATGCTCAGCACTTCCCTGGCCGAGACACTCACCGCGGCATCGGCCGCATACAGCGCGGCGGCCGCATGCCGATGCGCCGCGATGAAACGATTCGCCTCGTCGAGCGCGGCGAGGAACACGTCGACCATGAGCGGATGCGACTGCGTGAAGCGCCTGGGCGCGAAAATCACGTCCAGGATGATATTGCCCAGCACGTCGACCGAACTCAGGACGCGATGCACGTCTTTGTGCAGCAGCTCCAGATAGGAAAACGGCGGCGATGCGAGATGCGCGCTCACGCCGTCCTGCCGTTCGATGAGCGCGCGCATTGCCGCGGGATGCGGATAGTTGGCGGTCAGCGCATCCAGCGCGGCGAAGTGACGCGAGCCCAGTATTTTGGCCGCCATCATCTGCAGCACCACGGCGGACAGCGAGGTCTTGATGCCCGGTACGGCGATCTTGTCCTTTGCCGTGAAGTCACGCAGCGAGCGGATTCGAGGACGATTGGCGTTGAGCCACAGCGAGGTCGCGCTCAGCCCGCTCACGCCGACGACCTCGACGTTCGGAATGCCTCTGGCCCTGGCCCACAGGTCAATGAAGCCGGGCGCGCCGGTGCCGGCAAAGTCGAGCGTGCCCGCCATCATGGCGTCGTTGATCGAGCCGCCGCCGTCGAGCAATACCCAGCTTACCCGGCAATTGCCGGCCCCCAGGCTTGCCGCGTGTTTCTCGAACAGCCGCTGCTTTTCCATGACCAGCAGCGGCAAATACAGGATGCCGTAACCCTTGGAAATGCGAATCTCGAGAGGCGCGTCGGCGAGCACGGCGGCGGGCATTGCCGCGAGCATGCCGGCCGCGGCCACGAACGCGCGCCGCCCAGGGCGCGGCGCGCGGCGCCCGGCGGCACTGGCATCGTTCTCACGTAACAAGTTGTCTCCCGGTCTCGAAGTCGCTTGACTATTTATTTGGCGCAAGCTTATCTTCCGAACCTGAGATAACACTGACAAATTGCCCTGGGGTTAACGTGAAAAATCGGCAAGGAAGGGCATGCGGATTCTGATCGTCGAGGACGGCCGGGATATCGGTGCCGCGATCCGCAACCGTTTGGCGCGATTGGGGCATGCCGTCGATCTGCAGGCCGACGGCCGCGAGGCGAACGCGTTGCTGCGCGTGCAGCCATACGACCTGGTGGTGCTCGATGTCATGCTGCCGTCGATGGATGGATTTGCCATTTTGCGCGAGCTGCGCGAGCGCGGCAGCCAGACGCCGGTGCTGCTGCTGAGCGCGCGCTCGGCGATCGACGATCGCGTGAGCGGCCTGAGCCTGGGTGCCGACGATTATCTGGTCAAGCCGTTCGACTATCGGGAGCTCGAGGCGCGGGTTCAGGCGCTTTTGCGTCGCAAGAGCGGTCAGGTATCGGATCGGCTGGACCTCGGCGGGCTGAGGCTCGATCGCAGCAATCGGCTGGCGGAACTGGGCGGACAACCGCTGGCGCTCTCGCGCAAGGAGTTTGCATTGCTGGAGATACTGGCCAGCCGGCCACAGCGCATTTTTTCCAAGGACGAATTGCTCAATCAGCTTTTTCCATTCGAAAAAGAGCCCAGTTTGAATGCCGTCGAGCAGTACGTGACGCGCTTGCGCAAGAAGCTGCAGGGCAGCGACGTGGAAATTCGCACCGCGCGAGGCATGGGATATCAGCTTGCGCTCGCCTAAGTACATCGGGAAAACGCTGTTCGGGCGCACGTTGCTGTTCGTTGCACTGGTGGTTATTTCCGGTGCGCTCATGCTTGCGCTGATCGCCCGCTATTACGCCGCGGCCGCGGCCCAGGAAGCTTACGACCGCCTGCTCTCGGGCGCGGTCATTCAGGTGGCCGAAAATCTCTACGTCCAGGGTGGCGTGCTCGCGCTGAACCCGCCGCTGGACGCCTTCGCCACCATGTCCGACTACGACCCGGTGTATTACAAGGTAGTCGACCCGCGCGGCATGGTGATCGCCGGCTATGCGGATCTGCGATCCAGGGCGACGCTGGCCGCTGCCCGGCACGGGCCGATCTTCGAAAACGGCTTCTATCATGGGCGGCGCGTGCGGGTCGCCACGATTGCCCGCTACATGCCCGACGCCGCCGTACCCGGCTGGAGCCTGGTCACGGTGGCGCAGACCGTGCACGCGCGGCAGCAGTTGACCAACGCCATGACGCTCAAGGTCTGCCTGCTCATCGCGGCCATGAGCGTGCTGGCCATCAGTGCCAGCGGCGTGGCGATCAAACGCGGCCTGCAGCCGCTGGCGCAGATCGAGCAGTTGATCATGCGGCGCGATCCGGGAGACCTCAAGCCACTGGTGGTGAACACGCCGGCCGAGATGGGCGCGATTATCGGCGCGATCAACCTGTTGATGCAGCGCCTGGCCAGGCGCATGACCATGATGCAGCGTTTCATCGCCGACGCAGCCCATCAGATTCGCACGCCCCTGGCGAGTCTGGATGCGCAAATCGAGTTGTTGACCTCCGAGCCGGATGCCGCGGCGCGCGACCGGCGCATTGCCGCGCTGCAGGCTTCTTGCGCGGACGCCGGCCGGCTCGCCGGTCAATTGCTGAACCATGCGATGGTGATCCATCGCTCGGAAGCCATGCAACTGCAGCCGGTCGAGCTCAATGCCCTGGTGCGCGACGCGCTCGGCAGGGCCGTTCCGCTCGCGGGCGAGCGCGACGTGAGTGTGACGTTTCGCTGCGACCAGGACCCGACATACATCTTCGGTGATGGCGTCAGCCTGCAGGAAGCCATATCGAACGTGCTGCACAACGCGCTCTGTCACGGGCAGGCCGACGCGATCGACGTATCCGTTGCCACCGCGCGGCAAAGCGTCACCCTGTGCGTGACCGACAACGGTTGCGGCATCGATCCGGCCGACTGGGACGCGGCATTGCAACCGTTCGTGAAGTTGCGCGAGCAGCAACGCGGCTCGGGGCTCGGGCTGGCCATCGTCGACGAGGTGATGCGCGCGCATGGCGGGCAGATCCGGTTTGCCCAGCCGCAAGGCGGCGGCTTCTCCGTATTGCTCACTTTTCGGCGTGCCCCCGGGCCGAGCCCGAGTGGCCCGGCCGATAGGTTACCGAAGCCCCACTGATTCACATCGCGCGTGCGGCGGTGCCACCCACCGAGGGTGATGGCGTGCCCGTCGTATTGCTGCCATGGCATCGATCGACGCCACGCCGTATTTCATATGCCGGGGTGATTGGTTTTACTAAGTTTTCGTCAAAACCGGCTAAGCTGTAAATGGAGGCAGGTGCCCGGCGGGGCGCGCCGTCAGGCCCCGGTGCGCCGAATCCGTATGCCGTCTCTCCGTAAAAGCCACTATGGTGATGGCGCGGCTGTGACGCTAGAGTGGGATAGGGAAAATTTGCAGGAGATGGATATGGCAGCCTATAACCGCATTTTGCTGTGCTACGACGGTTCGCGCGAAGGCCGCAAGGCGTTGCGCTGCGGCGCTAATCTGGCACTCGATCTGAAAGCCGAAACACACGTGCTGGCGGTGGTCGACATTATCTCGAACGTCGCGCAAAGCGGCGGCATCATGGCCGACGTGACGTGCAGCGCGATCGAGACCACCACGCGCGAGATTCTGGAGGAAGGCGTGCAGTGGCTGACTTCGCGCGGCGTGAACGCGACAGGCCACCTGGCGCACGGTCGCCCGATCGAGGAAATTCCGCGTCTGGCCGAAAAGCTCAATGCCGACCTGATCGTGGTCGGACACCAGACACGCGGCACGCTGGCGCGCTGGTGGGCCGGCGGCTCGGAGAGCGCGATGCTGCTCGACCGGGTCTCATGCAGCCTGCTGGTTTCGGTGGGAACCGATTCCGAGCAGTCCTGATGGTTTGGTCACGCTGTCTTGTGATTCACCCGACGGTATCGCCGGCGCGCCGCGCCGGCCCACGCACGCCGAAATTTGCGGCAGCGGGGCCATGCGGCCTCAGATAGCCGCAGCGGTTACGGAAATCTCCACCAGCAGATCCGTACGCGCCAGGTTCGCCTGAACCGTGGCGCGGGTGGGTGCGCAGCCCGGCGCCACCCATGCATCCCATACTTCGTTCATGCCGGCGAAATCGGCCGCGATGTCCTTGAGCCAGACTTGCGCGCTCAAGAGCCTTGTCTTGTCGATGCCGGCGTCGGCCAGATAGCCATCGATCTTCGCCAGTACCTGGCGCGTCTGGCCCGCGATGTCCTGCGCGGGGTCGCCGGCGGTTTGGCCGCCGATGAAAACCATGCCGTTATAAATCACTACGCGGCTCATGCGGGGGCCGGGATGGATGCGTTGGATCTCGTTCATAAAGTCTCTTGTCAAGGTTGCAGTTGTTCAAAAATGGCGGTCGGCGACGCGAGCCGCTCACTTGGGAAACCCGCCGCGCGCCATGCCGTTGTCTTCGCGCATCGGTATGGCCGCGGCCACTTCGCCCAGGGTAATCGGCCTGATGGGCGGGCGAATGCGGTAGTAGCCGACTTCCGGCACGGGCTTTGCCTGCTCGGCGGCAAGCAGCTCGGCGACCGTCAGCC
>JAGXBI010000471.1 GCA_018971155.1 Burkholderiales bacterium | reverse complement strand
ATTGACGAACTTCTGGCAAGAAAAAATCACAGCCCAGCTTTTGCCGGGCCGGGTGAGAGGTGCGATCATCGCGCTTGCCCGAAGTTGCCCGAAGCCATGCATCGTCGCCGTGACGTTGCCATGGCGCGGGTTAATATTCATTCGAAAAAATCAAGGAGACGGCATGAGCGGCAAATTTGTGAAGTATCTCGCGGGCGCGCTGATTGCGGCGACGTCGGCCGGCAGCGCGCTGGCGCAATCGTCGGTGACGCTGTACGGGCAGGTCGACGCCTGGGCCGGCGCGATCAAGACCCCGGGCCAGTCGGGCACCGCCTGGACGCAGGGCGGCGGCGGCATGTCGACCTCGTACTGGGGGATGAAGGGCACCGAGGATCTGGGCAACGGACTGAAGGCGGTGTTCAAGATCGAAGGGTTCTTTCTGCCGCAGAACGGCCAGTATGGACGTTTCACGGGCGACACCACGTTCTCGCGCAATGCCTACGTCGGCCTGCAAAGCGACACGCTGGGGACTTTGACGATGGGGCGTGAAACCACGCCGTATTTCGTTTCGACGATCCTTTTCAACCCGTTCATCGACTCGTACACCTTCGGGCCGATGATCTATCAGACGTTCATGGGCGCTTCGGGCCAAGGCATCGTCGGCGACTCCGGCTGGAGCAACGCGGTGGCCTATACGACGCCCGACTTCCGTGGCCTGACGGCGAATCTGGCATATGCATTCGGCAACAAGGCCGGCCAGACGGGCCAGAACAAGTGGGGCGGCAACCTGCTGTATTTCCATGGCCCGTTCTCGGCGACCCTGGCTTACCAGCAGGTCAAGTTCGACAACGCGCCGGGCGACCTGAACAGCGAGATCCCGGGCTTCAGCAGCCAGCGCGCCTTGCAACTCGGCGCGGCGTATGACTTCAGGTTCGTCAAGCTGTACGGCCAGTATCAGTACATCAAGGACACCATCACCGGCGGCAATATCTCGATGAACGGGGGACAGCTCGGCGTCTCGGTGCCGCTGGGTACCGGCAGCGTGCTGGCCTCGTATGCCTATGCCAAGAGCACCGGCGCGAGCGATACCCGGCGCAACAGCTGGGCGCTCGGCTATGACTACCCGTTCTCCAAGCGCACCGATGTGTATGCGGCGTACTTCGGCGACCACATCAGCGGCTTGTCGAGCGGCCGCACCTACGGCGTGGGTATCCGCACCCACTTCTGACCGGCCGGCCCCAGCGGCTGCCCCGACTGCACCGCCCGCGCCATTTTGGCCGGGCGGTTTTTGCTTTTATGCGGGGGTGTTGTACGCGGTATAAGTGATTCGGTATGACCGCCAAAATGCCGGAGATCACGCTACGCGACTGCTCGGGTAAATCAGGAGCGTTGCCGGAATCGTGTTACGTTAACGTAAACGTCAACACGCAAATCCGTTCCGCTATACTGTTTGAAACCGATGCCCGATCGGCGAGGCGTTCCTGCGCCGCGCGGGCGATGCGAAGCGTGCGCTTTGCCAAGGGGGAGACATGACCGATTT
>JAGXBI010000169.1 GCA_018971155.1 Burkholderiales bacterium | reverse complement strand
CAGCGCGTGACGCAGTTCGCGACGAAAAACATTGCTGTTGAACATGCCATCGTGCGGTGTTGCCACGATCAGGGTGCGACCTGCCAGGTAGGGAATCGGATTGTATTGCCCGGGTGAGTAAGCGACGTAGATCCTGTCGACCCGCTGCATCATCAGCGTTCGATAGCGTGAATTCTCGCCGCACACCTGGGCGACGGCCTGGGCGATGTAAGCCCCTTCTTCATCCCGATAGGCCTCCAGGTCGCCGAGATATTCGGCGTTGCGCGCTTCGCTGGGATCGACTTGCAGGGAAAGGGCCTTGCCGCACTGCACTACCGGAATCGGAATAAAAAAATCGGGTCCGGCGCGGGCCAACTGACCTGCCGGCCAACTCAGCAGAACCGCGCAGCCGGCGCGCCAAACCCAGGCGCTGCGGCCTTGCGGCGCGACACGGCGCGTCTCTCGTCTCATCCAGATCACCTTCGACTCCCAGGGCCGCCAGTGCCGCCACGGCACGGCGCTTTACGCAGATATTTTTAATGTATTTGCCCGGGTCAGATGCCAGCTTACGACAAGGCCGTGCGTGTGCGCCATGAGGGATTTCGTCCATCAAGTTTGCTCCGGCCAGGCCGTTATCACTCCGGTACACCACGAAACGAGGGGTAGGCAATGGGGCTTTGGCGACGGGGCGGCGGCGCGACGAAATCCACGCAAGTCATGACAGACATCGCCGGCCAGGCCGGCAAATTGGGTATCGAAATCTGCGACATCGCCGGGCATGTCGAGGAAGTGGCGGCTCGCCTGCAGCGTCAGGCCGATGTTTTCCAGGAACTGCGCCGCACTGCCTCGCATACGGCCGAGGGTAACCAGCGCATCGCTGACGCGGCGCGACATGCACGCCAGGTGGCTCAGCAGGCCAGCAGCGAGGTTGCGGGCTCGCGCAAGACGGCTGACGCGTCGCTACAGACCATCCATGGGCTGGCCGAAGGCGTGGCGGGCATGGAGCAGGAAATAGGTGGCCTGAGCGAGGCATTGCTTCACGTGGGCAAAGTCGCCGAGGGTATTTCGGTCATCGCGCGGCAAACGCACCTGCTGGCGCTCAACGCAGCTATCGAGGCGGCACGCGCCGGCCCGGCGGGGCGCAGCTTCGCGGTGGTTGCCGCCGAAGTCAAGCATCTGGCCGCGCAAACCGGCGAGGCAACGCAGCAAATCGAGACGACGCTGGCCACGCTAGCCGCCCGAGCAGAGCGTCTGATGGCGGAGAGCGGCGCCAACATGGCGCGCGCCGCGCAGGTGCGCGAAGGCACGCACGCGATCGGCACGGTAATCGAATTGGCCGCTCAGGCGCTCACGGCGTTTGATGAACAGGCCAGCCGCATTGCCGATGCCAGCGAGGCTATCGAGACCGAGTGCGTGAGCCTGTCGGAGCACGTCGAACAGATGGCTGGCGAAGTCGCCCGTTCGGCCGACAACATGGCGCAGGCGCGCTCTCGAATCAATGGTTGCCTGAGCGTATCGGAAAGCCTCATTGGCCTGACGGCCGGCGCCGGCGTGAAGACGGGCGACACGCCGTTCATCGATACCGTGCAGCAGGCGGCCCGGCGCGTGGGCAAACTGTTCGAGGCTGCGCTGGCGCAACGGGCGATCAGCGAGGAGGCGATTTTCGATCGGACCTATGAGCCGATTGCCGGCTCGGACCCGCCGCAATTCATGACGCGCGTCACGGCCTTCACCGACCGCGCGCTGCCGGAGATCATGGAGCCCCTGCTGGAGCTCGATGAGCGCGTTGTCGCATGTTTTGCGGTGGACGAGAACGGCTATGTGCCGACCCACAATCTGAAATATTCGAGCGCACAGACCAACGATCCGTTGTGGAACGCCGCTCATTGCCGCAACCGTCGCATTTTCGACGACCGTACCGGCAGTGCCGCGGCCAGCAATACGCGGCCCTTTCTGTTACAGACTTATCGGCGCGACATGGGCGGCGGCGAATTCGCGCTCATGAAGGACGTGTCCGCGCCGATTTTCATTCATGGCCGGCACTGGGGGGGAGTTCGCATGCTCTATCGCGTCTGAGCGCAACGGCACGGGCCGTTGCGCGGTTGCCCGTCGCTCGGCTAGCGGCGCCAGTGGCCGTGATGCCAGTAGCCGCGGCGGTAGTAACGGCCATAGTAAGGTCCATAGCCGTAGTATCCCGGCGGCGGGCCGTAATAGACGACACTGGGCTGGTAGATCACCGGCGGCGGGGGAGGCGGGGCCACGTACACCGGTGGCGCGACGTACACGGGCGCGGGGAAGGGAATGCCGATGCCGATACCCACCGATACATGGGCCTGCGCTGTTCCTGCCAGGCCGGCAGCCAATGCCACCCCGGCAGCCATGAGCGCGGCGGACTTCGCTTTCATACGGATGCTCCTGCTGATGTCTTTTGTTCTGGTTCGGCCGCGAGGCGCGGCGCATGACGCGCGACAAGCGACCTTGACTGATTTGAATTTAGCGAAATTGACCGGTCTCCGGTTAAGTAATTTGTTGCAAATTCTCACGGCCGCCAAGCGCCATGCGGCAGCGAAAATGCGCTGAATGACAAATGCGGCGCCGCCACCGGTCGCCGCGATGCGAGACGCCACCTCCCTGTCGATGCGCCCGCGCCTGGCCCGTACCGGCAGCGCCGCGATGCGGCGGTTACGTTTTATTACAACTTGGCAGCCGGGTTATCCGCGCGCTGCGCCAAAACCACGAAAAAAGGCCGAATCAACGGTTCGATTCGGCCGGGTGTGCGTGCCTACTTATTGCGCTGTGCCGCGCCTTGCAGGTCCTGTCCACCGTGCTCGATGTCCTTGCCGGCGCCCTGCATCGTGTTGCAGCCGCTCAGCACGACACCGAGCAGCAGTGCCAATGCGATCAAACGTCTCATGATTTGCTCCGTATCTAACGATCGGGGGATTGAAATGCCGCCCAGGCGCGAAGTCCCGGGTGATAGGCTCACCACATGCGGTGCGTCCGGTTCCAGTCGTCGACTTCGCGCTCGACCTCGGTCTTGGCCTTGCCGTAGCGCTCCTGCAGCACACCGATGAGTTTGTCGCGGTTTCCCTCAATGCGCATCAGATCGTTGTCCGTCAGGTCGCCCCATTGCTGCTTGACGGCCCCCTTGAACTGATTCCATTTTCCTTGCAGTTGCTCGCTATTCATATCGGCTCCTAAATAATTGACAGGAACGCCGTGCGTCGATCGATGCGACAGCGTTGAGTGCATCTTATGCAAGATGACGGGGCTCGCGCTGTCAGCAAGGGGCGCCGCAGCGTGTCGGTCGATTCGGGTTCGGCTGTCAGCGGCTTCTCACACGCCGGATGTTTCGTGGCCGGCGGTCGCCGCGCGCGGCATGGTGATGCGGATGGTCGTACCCGCGCGTTGCGCGTTGCCGCGGATATCGATCTTCCCGCCGCGGGCCGACACGCGCTGGCGCATGCCCAGCAGGCCGTGGGTTTTCGGCTTGCGAACCTGCTCGGATGAGATGCCCACGCCATTGTCGGTGACTTCGAGTCGCACCTCATGTGCATCGCCCACAAGCGATACGCCCACCTCGGTGGCGTGCGCATACTTGGCCGCGTTGGTCAGCGCCTCTTGTGTCACCCGGAACAGCACGATCGCCGTTTGCTCGTCGAGCTCGATATCGTCGTCGGGCAACGCCAGCGTCATGCGCCACTGGTTTTGCTGGCCGGCTTCACCGGCCAGGATGCGCAAGGCCGAAACCAGGCCGAAGTTCATCAGCACGGTAGGACGCAAATCCTCGACGATGCGCCGCTTGATCTGCACACCCTGGTCGAGGTTGCGCAGCGCACGTTGCAGTTTGTCGGCCAACACAGGATCGCTTTGCCTGAGTTTGCGATGGGTCCAGGTGACATCCATTTTGCATGCGGTCAGAATCGCGCCGAGTTCGTCGTGCAGTTCGCGTGAGAGCTTGGTTTTCTCCGCCTCGCTGACGTTTTGCAGGTGGGTCGCGAGCTCGTCGAGCTGCTGCGTGCGTTCCTGCACGAGATTGTCGAGACGGGCTTGGCGGGCGCGCAAGGCTTCGCGCGCCCGTCGCTCGCGCCGGAGTTGTTTGCCAAGCCGACGAAACAGCAGTCCCAACAGCCCGACGTTGAGCAGCGACAGCGCGATGGCGCTGACGGCCGACAGCCATCGATCGGTGCGCCCGCGCTCGCGCGCGAGCCGCGCGCGCGCCAATTCGCGGTGGTAGAGCGCGGTGAAGCCGTCCTGGAGATGTTCCAGGCTGTCGATGTCGCGGTCGGTCCGGGCGAGCGCGGCGCCGGCGCTCATGTGGCGCTGAGCGAACGCCTGGCGCGCGCCGCTCATGGCCTGGATGTGCCGGCTGAATGCCTCGATCAGGTTCGCGAAGTCGCGCAACGCCTGCTCATCGTGCAACCGGGTGTAATAGGCGACGATGGTTTCGGACAGTGCGCGAATACGCTTGACCGCGCTCAGGTAAGACGAAAGGTAAGCACCATCGCCGGTGAGCAAATAGCCGCGCTGGCTGGCCACGATCGTCGCGGTGCGCACGGTGACTTCGTTGAGTTCGGTCGCCGCGCTCATGGCCTGCAAGGCGCTTTCATAGTCACTGGCCATGCGCCGATGCGCGGACTCCAACCCCAACAGGCTACCCACGGTAATGGCAATGGCCAGCAGCATGGCCGCGATCCAGCTGCGGCGCCCAAGCCAGGTCTTGATCATGAATGACTCCTCGCAATCATGACGGATGAATCAGGCTACCCGGGGCGGGTATCGCCATGTCGGTCGATTCCTACGCGAAAAACAGCAGGACCCCGACATAGCAAAGGCAGCATTACTTCTAACATCAAAACTGTGGATCGGAACGTGTAGTTTCCAATGCTTACATAAATGGGAGGACTCATGCTTCATTACGCGGTCGTATTCTTTGTGATCGCCCTGATTGCCGCCGTGTTCGGTTTCACCGGCATTGCCGCCGGCGCGGCACAGATCGCCAAGATTTTGTTCGTCATATTCCTGGTGGTTTTCATCATCACATTGCTGATGGGCGTGGTGGGACGGTAGTCACCAAGGCGACGAAACGTCATCTCCAACCAACCCGCATTCGAAGGAGTCGAATCGATGACCGACGAGAACAAACATTCACGCGACGAAGGCAGTTTCGAGATGGATATTCAAGCCATTCGCGCCCGGGCCCGACGACATCTGCAGACCGGCGCGGTGACCGAAGGCTATGGGGCGCAGCGCGATACGGTTGTCAAACTGCTCAACGATGCTCTGGCAACCGAACTGGTTTGCGTGTTGCGTTACAAACGGCACCAATTCATGGCCAGCGGCATCCATGCCGAGCCGGTGGCAGCCGAATTCGCCGCCCATGCCACGGAAGAACTGCAGCATGCGGAGCGCATCGCGCAACGCATCATTCAACTGGGAGGCGAGCCGGATTTTTCCCCCGCCACGCTGGTGCAGCGCAGTCATGCCGAATACGTGGCCGGCAAGACTTTGCGCGATATGATCCAGGAAGACCTGGTGGCCGAACGTATCGCGATCGATGCCTACCGCGCGATGGCGATTTACATCGGCGAACGCGACTCCACCACGCGCCGCCTGCTCGAAGAGATTCTGGCAATGGAGGAGGAGCACGCGCACGATATGGCCGACTTGCTCGAGCGCGGGTAGGGCGGGTTGCGCCGCGCGCCGACGAACGGTGGTATCAGCGTTACGGGAGCAGCTTATGAGGATATCCGACGCGATCAGAATTCTGGTGGCAGATGATCACGCGATCGTGCGCACCGGTTTCAGGCAGTTCATCGCCGACGAACCCGACATGGAAGTCGCGGCCGAGGCCGCCAGTGGCGAGGAGGTCATCGCCCTGGTGCGCGAGCGGGAGATCGACGTCGTGCTGCTCGATATCGCGATGCCCGACAAGAACGGCATCGACACGTTGCATGTCATCAAGCAAATCAAACCTCAGTTGCCGGTGCTTTTTCTTAGCACCTACCCCGAGACGCAATACGCAGTGATTCTGCTGCGTGCCGGCGCCGATGGCTACGTGACGAAGGATGCGCCGCCCGAGGAAATCATTCGCGCGATTCGCACCGTGTCGCGGGGTCACCGATATGTGAGCGAAGTCACCGCCGGCTTGCTGATGCAAAAACTTGAACGGCCGACCGATCAAGCCATGCACGACGGCCTGTCCGAGCGAGAATTTCAGGTTTTCTGCAAGCTCGCCCAAGGCCGCAAGCCGACCGAAATCGCCGAGGAGTTGCATCTGAGCGTCAAGACGATCAGCACATATCGGGCACGTGTGCTGGAGAAGATGCGCCTGCAATCGAATGCCGAGCTCACGCTCTACGCGCTCAAGAACGGATTGATTCAATAGTGCCACGTGGTATCGCATAACGGACGAATGTCATGGCCAGCATGCCGCTTCGCGTTTTTCTCCTCGAGGATTCCGCCGTGATCCGGGAGAGTCTGGCTGAAGCCATCAATGCCTCTGGCCTGTTTATCGTCGCCGGCACGGCGGACACGGCGTCCGACGCAGTGGCGCTGCTCAAGGAACAGGCGTTCGACGCGATCATCGTCGACCTGCAACTGCGCCAGGGTTCCGGTATCGACGTGCTGACTTATTTGCGAGGGGCCGGGCTGCACCAGCGCATGCTCTCGATCGTGCTGACCAACTATGCGTTGCCGGCACTGCGGCAGCGCTGCCTTGATTGCGGCGCCGGCTATTTTTTTGATAAATCGCTCGAATTCGACCGCGTCATCGAGGTGCTGGACGACTTCGCCGAACGCCGCCTGCATCGCTGAAACGGCCGCGCGCAGCCCGCCGGGCCCGTTGATGACATGTCACAAATTTGACAAATACCGCGAGTACATTGCACGCTAGTGTGCCGGTAAAAACATGCCAACGGTGCGCATTCGGGGCGCGTGATTCATCCATGCGAATTGATTTGCCGCGACAGCGCGGCCGTGGGCGCGAGCCGGCAGTGATGGTGCGGCGGGCCGCCACCTTTACTCGATCATTGCCAGCCAAACGCCTTCCTGCGGAGTCGCTTCTTGCGTTCGTCCAATCCTGTGTCGACCGAACCATTCGACAATGCCTCTTCCGGTGCCATGCGGGGAGCTGTGCGTCACATCATCGAAACATCCGAGCAGGAAGTCGCTCTGATCGAGGCCATTTGCCAGGGCGAGGGCCTATTCGCCGAGTTTCAGCCAATTCTGGACTTTCGCACCGCCCGGCTAAGCGGGTATGAAGGGCTCGTGCGCGGGCCAGCCGGCACGACGCTGGCTCGGCCTCTGGCGCTGTTTGCCGCAGCCCGGCGCCTGGGTCGCGCGCACGAAGTCGAACTCCGGTGTCGCCGCGCCGTGCTCGCCGCGTTCGCTAGGCTGGGCCTGCCGGGCAAGCTGTTTCTCAAGATCCGCCCGGTAGAGGCCGTCGGCCACGAACCGGCGCTGGCCCTGATGCAGACGCTGGATTTTCTGCATCAGATCGAATTGACGCCGGATCGTATCGGGCTCGAATTGACCGAGCATCAACCCACGCTCGACCTGCCGGAGACGCGCGCGACCTTGCAGGACTACCGGGCGCTCGGTTTCGAGATAGCGCTGGACGACCTGGGCGAAGGCTATGCGAGCCTGCGCCTGTGGTCCGAGCTGCGGCCCGACTACGTCAAAATCGACCAGCATTTCATCGACGGTATCGATACGGATTCGCTCAAGCTGCAGTTCGTGCGCTCGATCCGGCAGATCGCCGACACCAGCGGCACACGGGTGATCGCCGAGGGGATCGAGCAGGCCGCGCAGTTTCAGGTCGTGCGCGATCTCGGCATCTTCTTCGGCCAGGGATATTTCATCGCGCGGCCCAACG
>JAGXBI010000002.1 GCA_018971155.1 Burkholderiales bacterium | reverse complement strand
CGAAGCGAGCTACAACGAGCGCATCAGCGTCAACGAGACGCACAAGGCTATCGCCAAGCTGCTGCCGGGCATCGAACTGCAGTTGGGCACGCACTACGACAGCAACAGCTTCCTGGCCTATCATGCATGGCGCGCGGCCGGCATCAACGTGAGCTGGAACCTGTTGAACCTGCTCAACGCGAAGAACATTCGCGGCATGGCGAATGCGCAACGCGAAGTCGCTCACGCGCAGCAGCTTGCGCTGTCGATGGCCGTGCTCACGCAGGTGCACGTCGCGCGCGCCGAGTTGAGCGCAAAGCAGCGTCAGTTCGATTTGTTCAGGCAGATCAACGATGTCGATGCGCAGATCCTTCAGCACATGCACAACGCCACCGTCGCGAATGCGCAGGGCAAGCTCGAGGAGATCCGCGCGGCAGCCTCCGCGATGATGTCGGAACTTCGCCTGTATGAAAGCTATGGCGAGCTCGAAGGCGCGTACGGTCAGCTGCTGGCAACGCTCGGACTCGACCCGTTGCCCGCCGATGCCGGCACTGGCGATTTGAAATCGATCGAGCAATCGATCGACAAGGAGCAAACGCGTTGGACCCAGTTGGGCCGCGCGGATGGAGTTAAAACGCAATGAATTCATGGTGTCGGGCGGGGCTGCGCAGTGCAGCCCTGATGGTAGTGGCCTATAGCTGTTCTTGCGGGGGTGCCCAAGCCGCAGGGCCGCAAGCCGCGCCGCCGCGCGCGTCTTCTGCCGTACCCGCAGTGCCCAATGCGCCGGCGACGCTCGGCGTTTCTTCGTCTGTGCATGCCGAGGACGATGGCCGGATCCGGGTCCAGCTCGTCGCGCGCGATCAGGTCGATATTTCGAGCGAAATCAGCGCGAAGATCGCTTCGATGCCGTTTCGCGACGGCGATGCATTCCGCGCCGGGCAGACGCTCGTCTCGCTGGATTGCTCGCTCTACGTCGCGCAATTGCACAAGGCCCAGGCGGAAGCCGAGGCGGCCGTGCAGCTCCAGCGCGTCAATGATCGCCTCTCGCAACTGCATTCGATCGGCGAAGTCGAGGTGCAGCAAGCGCAGGCGAAAGCCAAGGCAAGCGCGGCGGAAGTGGCCTACATGCAGGCGACCGTGAGAAAGTGCGGCATTACCGCACCGTTCGACGGGCGCGTCGTCAAGCGCAGTGCCTCGGCGCAGCAGTTCGCCGAGCCCGGCAAAACGCTCCTCACGATCATCGACACGAGCCATCTCGAACTGAAGATGATCGTGCCGTCGAAGTGGCTCGTCTGGCTCAAGCCCGGCCACGCGCTGACGGTAAGCGTCGATGAAGTCGGCAGGAGTTATCCGGCCAAGGTGGCGCGTATCGGCGCGCGCGTCGATCCGGTGACGCAGACCGTCGATGTGACGGCCGCGCTGTCTGCCCACACGCCCGAGTTGTTGCCGGGCATGAGCGGTTGGGCGCGTTTTGCCGCGCCCGGTCATTAAGCGGTAGCCGCACATGAACGCACCGCTGCGGATCGAGGCGAGCGCGCTTGCCGTGCTCTGGCAATTGTCCGCGCGTGCGCGCGAAGCGCCGAGCGAGCAGACGCTCGGCTTTGTCGTGGTCAATGAAACGCTCTCGCTCGTGCCGTACCGGCAGGCGGCGTGGTGGCGCGCACCGGCGCCCGTGCCCGGCGCGGTCGCCGCCGTGTCGGGCCTGCCGCAGAGCGACCCGGGCGCGCCATACGTGCAGTGGCTCGGCGAAGTGTGCCGCGCGCTTGACCGTCGTACGCATGCTGCCGCGGCCGACGGGGGGCAGGGCGCGGGCGAGGTGCCCGGCAATGCAGGGCAATCGAGTGCACCGGCGCACAGCGCCGACCCGGCATCGCCGGCTGGACCGCAAGCCTTCACTGCCGACAGCCTGCCCGGCACGCTCGCGGCCGAATGGGAAGCCTGGTGGCCACCGTACGCCCTATGGGTGCCGCTCTTCGATCGGCTGGGCCGCTCGTTCGGCGGCGTGGTTTTCGCGCGTGAGCAGCCGTGGACGCCGGTGGACGAGGCGCTGCTCGCCGAGCTCGCACGCGTCTGGTCGCACGCGCTCGCGGCGTTTTCTCCGCGGGCTTCCTGGAGCGCGCGCGCCAGGCTTGCGTTGCGTGTAGGCAAGTATCGGCGTCGCGTGCTCATAGCAGCCGCTTGTGCGCTCGTCGCGCCCGTGCCGCTGACGGTGCTTGCGCCGGCCGAGGTTACGCCGAAGGACCCGTTCGTCGTGCGCGCTCCGCTCGATGGCGTGATCGATCGCCTGTTCGCGCAGCCGAACCAGCGTGTCGCAGCGGGTACCCCCCTGTTTGCGCTCGACTCCACGGCGCTCGCCTCGCGCTATGCCGTGGCGAACAAGAACTACGCAACGGCGCAGGAGGAGTATCGGCAGACGGCCCAGCTCGCAGTCACCGACGATAAGGATCGGCTCGATATGGCGCTGCGCAAGGGCAAGCTCGACCAAAGCGCAGTCGAACTCGACTATACGGCGCGCGAACTCGCTCGTGTACGTGTGAACGCGCCGCGTGCGGGCGTCGCTGTGTTCTCCGATCCGAACGATTGGAACGGCAAAGCGGTGTCGATCGGCGAGAAGGTGATGCTGCTTGCCGATCCAGCTCACGTCGAGCTCACCGCCTACGTGCCCGTCGCCGACAACGTCGACGTGGTGCCTGGTGCAAGTGTCACGCTTTATCCGAAGAGCTCGCCGTTCGCCTCCTACGATGCACGCATCGACACGGTGGCCTACCGTGCCGAGCCGACGCCCGATGGCGTGGTGGCCTATCGCGTAAAGGCCACGTTTACCGGCAGGGTCAAGCCGCCGCTCGGCGTCATGGGTACTGCGCGCATTCACGGCCGCTGGGTGCCGCTTGCCTACTATCTGCTGCGCCGCCCGCTGGCGAGCGCGCGGCAGTGGCTCGGCTGGTAGGCCGTGCGCGGTCTTGATTGCTACTGACGCGGCGCATCGATGTCACACCTTCCTTCTCTTCGCCAGGAACTGAGCCTGACCCCCGGCGCGGCGACGCCCGACGGCGCGCCGACCTGGATGCTCCATGATCCTGCGGGCAATCGCTTCTTCCAGATCGGCTGGCCCGCGTTCGAAATGCTCTCGCGCTGGTCGCTCGACGACCCCGAGGCGATCGTGGCTTCGGTCAATGCGCAGACGACGCTGCGACTGACGAGGGATGACTTCGAAGCGCTCTTGCGGATGCTGCACTATCAGCATTTGCTCGTTGCGGCGAGTCCGGCCGATACCGGGCTGCTCGAGAATGCAGCGGCCGCGCACAAGCTCTCGCGTGCAATGTGGTTGCTCAAGCACTACTTGATGATTCGTGTCCCGCTATGGCACCCGATGCCGTTCTTGCGGCGCTTCGCACGCTACGCGGAGATCGCCTACCGGCCGGCGTTCTGGATGGTGATCGTGCTGATGGCGCTGAGCGGTCTCGTGCTGGTGTCGCAGCGCTGGGACGAGTTCATTCATACGTTCCATGGATACGCCGACGTGCGCGGGCTGGTTGCGATCGGCGCGGCCATCGCCTGCGCCAAGATATTGCACGAATTCGGGCACGCATTCACAGCGCATCGCTACGGCTGCCGGGTGCCGACGATGGGCGTCGCGCTGCTCGTGATGGTGCCGGTGCTCTATACCGATACGACCGAAGCCTGGAAGGTACCGGGGCGCGCGCAGCGGCTGCGCATCGGCGCGGCCGGCATGCTGACGGAGCTTGCGCTGGCCGCCGTGGCGACGCTCGCCTGGAGCGTGCTGCCCGACGGGCCGCTGCGCGCCGGCGCGTTTCTGCTCGCGACGACTACCTGGATCGGCACGCTGACGATCAACGCAAGCCCGTTCATGCGCTTCGACGGCTACTTCCTGCTGTCGGACTGGCTCGACATGCCGAACCTGCACGACCGGGCCTTCGCACTCGGGCGATGGTGGCTCAGAGAGCGGCTGTTCGGTTTCGGCGAGCCGCAACCCGAACCGTGCGCGGTCAAGCGCAGGCGCTTTTTGATTGCCTTTTCTTTCGTGACGTGGCTGTACCGGCTGGTGGTCTTTTTTTCAATTGCTCTGGTTGTTTATCACACGTTTTTCAAGGCGCTGGGCTTGATGCTGTTTTTCGTCGAGTTCGGCTGGTTCATCGCGCGACCCGTGGCGCGTGAAATCACGGCGTGCTGGCAGCGTCGCGCGCAGTTGCACTGGCGTCGCGAAACGCGGCGCACGGCGATCGTCGGCACGCTGCTGCTGGGCTTTTTCGTGCTGCCGTGGCATGGCGGCGTCAGTGCCCCCGCAGTGCTCGGGCCGTTGCGCGCGCAAGGGCTCTATGCGCCCGAGGCCGGGTACGTGACGGAGCAGGCGCCGATCGTGCATGACGGGCAGCGTGTGCGCGCGGGGGACGTCCTCGCGGTCCTTGCCTCGCCTGACCTCGCGCACCGGCTGCAGGCGGCGCAGGTCGATGAGACGCTGTTGGGCTGGCAGGTCGCGCAGCAGTCGTTCGACAATCGGTTGCTGGAACAGGGAGTGGCGCTGCGTCGCCGATGGGAAGCAGCGCGCCAAACCGTGACGGGACTCGCCGCGCAGGTTGCCCAGCTGACGCTGCGCGCTCCGTTTGACGGTGTTGTGCAGACCGACGACGCGCTTGCGCCGGGTACCTGGCTGCCGCGCGGCGAGCACGTGTTCGACGTCGTCGGGCCGATCGGCGTGAAGGGTGAAGCGTTCGTCGGCGAGGGCGATGCGGCGCGCATCGCGGCGGGCGATCGGGTGGATTTCGTGGCATCGGTGCCCGAGCTGGGCGCGGTGCATTGCCGCGTGACGGCGGTCGATCGCGTGAACGCGGCGACGCTCGATGTCCCGTCGCTCGCGAGCGTCTATGGCGGGCCGCTGCCCGTGCAGCAAAAACCGGACACGCATCAGCTGGTGCCGCTCGCGGCGATCTATCGCGTGCGAATCGGCGAATGTCCGGCGAACGAGGCGTGGCCCCGCGAGATCGACGGCACCGCTACGATCGGCGGTGCGCGACAAAGTTTTGCCTGGCGTGGGTTGAAGTACCTCGCGTCCGTTTTTTGGCGCGAGGGTGGCGCGTAGGCAACTGCGAGCGTCAAAGCGTCGCGAGACATCCAATCATCGAGCGCGCCCGAGGCGAGAGCTGACCGGTAGGGAATGGCGATATCGGTTGCCGTCGGTGCGCGAGCAATGGCCCGTTGAGCTTGTGCAAGATTCACCGTAATGCGGGCAATGGCATCGCCAAGTGTCACTTGCGACAAAAGAATTTGCATTTTCCCCCACTTCTTGCCTTGAAATTGCAAAACCCCGTCCCTATAATTAGCACTCGTTGGCGCAGAGTGCTAACAATCCTGAATTCAATGAATATGCATCGTCTTGCATATTCCGGTTTGGCAATTTCACTAGAGAAGAGGAGTTTGTATGAACCTTCGTCCCTTGCATGACCGCGTCATCGTCAAGCGCCTGGACAATGAAACGAAAACCGCTTCCGGTATCGTTATTCCCGATGCAGCCGCCGAAAAGCCCGATCAGGGCGAGATTCTGGCCGTCGGTCCGGGCAAGAAAGATGACAAGGGCAATTTGATTGCGCTGGACGTTAAGGTCGGCGATCGTGTGTTGTTCGGCAAATATGCTGGCCAAAGCGTCAAGATCGACGGCCAGGAATTGCTGGTGATGCGCGAAGAAGACCTGATGGCCGTGGTGAACAAGTAAGCGTCTACTTGACCTATTTCGCAAAGAATTCAAGGAGTTAATGTTATGGCAGCAAAAGATGTCGTATTTGGTGATGCCGCTCGCGCCAAGATGGTCGAGGGCGTCAATATCCTCGCGAACGCAGTGAAGGTGACGCTCGGCCCGAAGGGTCGTAACGTTGTGCTGGAGCGCAGCTTCGGCGGCCCGACGGTGACCAAGGACGGGGTGTCGGTCGCCAAGGAAATCGAACTGAAAGACAAGCTGCAGAACATGGGCGCGCAAATGGTCAAGGAAGTTGCTTCCAAGACCAGCGACAACGCCGGCGACGGCACCACCACGGCAACCGTGCTGGCACAGTCGATCGTTCGCGAAGGCATGAAGTACGTGGCTTCGGGCATGAACCCGATGGATCTGAAGCGCGGCATCGACAAGGCCGTCGCCGCGGCAGTCGAAGAACTGCACAAGGCCAGCAAGCCCTGCACGACCAGCAAGGAAATCGCGCAAGTCGGCTCGATCTCGGCCAACAGCGATTCGTCGATCGGTGAGCGCATTGCCGAAGCGATGGACAAGGTCGGCAAGGAAGGCGTGATCACCGTCGAAGACGGCAAGTCGCTGGCTGACGAACTGGATGTCGTCGAAGGCATGCAATTCGACCGCGGCTACCTGTCGCCGTATTTCATCAACAACCCGGACAAGCAAGTCGCCGTTCTGGAAAGCCCGTTCGTGCTGCTGTTCGACAAGAAGATTTCGAACATCCGCGATCTGCTGCCGATCCTGGAACAAGTGGCCAAGGCCGGCCGTCCGCTGCTGATCATCGCGGAAGACGTCGAAGGCGAAGCCCTGGCGACGCTGGTGGTCAACAACATTCGCGGCATTCTGAAGACCTGCGCCGTCAAGGCTCCGGGCTTCGGCGATCGTCGTAAAGCCATGCTGGAAGACATCGCCATCCTGACCGGTGGTTCGGTGATCGCTGAAGAAGTGGGCCTGACCCTCGAAAAAGCGACGCTGCAAGACCTCGGCCAAGCCAAGCGCATCGAAATCGGCAAGGAAAACACCATCATCATCGACGGTGCCGGCGATGCCAAGAGCATCGAGGCGCGTGTCAAGCAAGTGCGCGTTCAGATCGAAGAAGCGACCAGCGACTACGACCGTGAAAAGCTGCAAGAGCGCGTTGCCAAGCTGGCCGGCGGTGTGGCAGTGATCAAGGTTGGCGCCGCCACCGAAGTCGAAATGAAAGAAAAGAAAGCGCGCGTGGAAGATGCGTTGCACGCGACCCGCGCAGCCGTGGAAGAAGGTATCGTCCCCGGCGGCGGCGTGGCGCTGCTGCGTGCCCGCACCGCGATTGCGTCCGTCAAGGGCGACAATGCCGACCAGGACGCCGGCGTGAAGATCGTGCTGCGTGCGATGGAAGAACCGCTGCGTCAAATCGTGACCAACGGCGGTGAAGAAGCCAGCGTGGTAGTGGCCCGCGTGATCGAAGGCAAGGGTAACTTCGGTTACAACGCCTCGACCGGCGAGTACGGTGATCTGGTGGAAATGGGTGTGGTTGACCCGACCAAAGTCACCCGTACCGCGCTGCAAAACGCTGCTTCCGTGGCCGGCTTGCTGTTGACGACCGATTGCGCCGTCGCAGAACTGCCGAAGGAAGATGCCGGTATGCCGGGTGGCATGCCTGGCGGCATGGGCGGCATGGGCGGCATGGGCATGGATATGTAATATCCGGCACGTGTCGGGGGCGTTTGGCAACAGGCGCCCCGGTCATAAAAAAGCTCGCGTGCGAACGCGAGCTTTTTTTATGTGCCGCTTCCTGAGGTGTATTGCAGCGAAAGCTATGCTGTCGCCACCCAATCCCCCGACTTGCCCCCGTGCTTCTCCAGCACGCGTACGTCGGTCATCGTCATCCCGCGGTCGACCGCCTTGCACATATCGTAGATGGTCAGCAGCCCAACCTGCACGGCCGTCAACGCTTCCATCTCCACCCCGGTACGGCCCAGCGTTTCGACCTGAGCGCGGCAGTGTACGGCGCTGGCGGCCTCGTCGAGCAGAAACTCCACCGCCACGCGCGTGAGCGCCAGCGGATGGCACAACGGGATCAGGTCTGCGGTGCGTTTGGCGCCCTGAATCGCCGCGATGCGCGCCACGCCAAGGACGTCGCCTTTTTTAGCGGATCCGCTGCGGATCAGTTGCAGCGTCTGCGGCTGCATGACGATCGTACCGCGCGCGATCGCGACGCGGTGCGTGACATCTTTATCGCCAACGTCGACCATATGGGCCTGACCGGTGGCGTCGAAGTGCGTGAGATTTGCCATGTGACTGAAAATGTACAGAGACGACTCGGATGACGAACATCATAGCAGCGCGCGTTGGCGCGCAACTCATTGCGTCGTGTCGGTGTCCTTGCGCGGCTTTGCGGCAGGATGTGGTTCATAGCCATAGCGCGCAGGCACACTGGCACGCGTGATGGTCCGTAGCGGCAGCATCCGGCCGGTGCCCCAGTGCAGCCGCGCCTCATGCGGCGGCGCGGGCAGCTCGTCCGGCAGGGCATCGTACTCGGCCAGCAACCCGAGATCGTGATCGTGCAGCACGCCAATGCGTGCCGGTGCGCCCGCCGTGCCCGCGCTCTCGCTCTCGAACAGCAAGTTGCCTTCATCGTCGAGCAGGCAGGCGGCGGGCTCGAACGGTGCGCCTGTCTGATCGGTCAGCGCCGGTGATTGATCGCTCCAATCGAGCCTCAGCACGAACGGCGTGTAATCCAGTTCGACATAGACGCGCTGGGGGCCATTCTGGAAATACCACTGCCCTGAATCATCGCAGCCATAGTTGCGATTGATGAAGCCGTTCAAGGCGGCGTGCCGGATCGGCTCGCCCAGACGGCCGTCGCGCTGCGCGGCTTCGTCGCGCATGCGCCAGACGCCGCGCCGGTCAAGCGCCAGCCAGCCGAAGCAATGGGGGACGTTAGGCCATTTGGCCAGCGCTTGCTTGACGATCTCGTCCATGGCGAATGAATTTTCCGAAGTAGCCGAGCACGGTGTCGGGCAGCCACGACAGGCTGCCAGGAAAGGGAGGTGTCATGAATCCGACATGCCCGCCATGGGCCGGTTGCAGCAGTTCGACGTACGCGCCGACCTCGGCCGGACCGGGTAGGTGCGCGCCAGGCAGGAAAGGATCGTTGCGGGCGTTGAGCACCAGCGTCGGTAAGGTAATGGCGGGCAGCAGCGGCTTGCTCGAAGCCCGAGTCCAATAGTCCAGGGTATCGCGAAAGCCGTGCAGTGGCGCGGTGACGACGTTGTCGAAGGCGGCCAGGTCGCGCGCGGCCAGCATGGCCTCGCGATCGAACAGGCCAGGATACTGAAGCAGCTTGGCGAGCGATTTTTTCTTGAGCGTGGCCAGGAAATTGCGCGTGTAGATGCGATTGAAGCCTCGCCCGAGCGCCTCTCCGCCAGCATTCAGATCCAGTGGCGCGGAAATCGCACAGGCCGCATCGACGATCGAGTTTGCGTCGCTGGCCTGGCGCCCAAGCCAGCACAGCAACACATTGCCGCCGAGCGAGACGCCGGCGGCGAAGATCGGGCCGCTGTGCTGGGCACGTAAGCGACGCAGGATCCAGTCGGCCTCGGCGCTGTCGCCCGAATGGTAAAAGCGCGGCGCCTGATTCAGGCGCCCGCCGCAGCCGCGAAAATGCGGCACCACGCCGCACCAGCCGCGCGCGCTCACGGCCGCCATGAGCGCGCGCGCGTAATGGCTGCCGGACCCGCCCTCGAGCCCATGAAACAGAACTATCAGCGGCGCTTCCGGGGTCGTTGTCGGCGGTGTCGCGAGCCAGTCGACGTCGATAAAATCACCGTCCGGCGTGCTCCATTCTTCGCGCCGGTAGGCAATCGCCGGCGCACGGCCGAACAGGGCGGGGTAGATCGTCTGGCTGTGGGCGTCGGGCAACCAGCCCGGGGCGCGATAATCGGTTCGCGCGGCGAGATGCTTCGGCGACACGCCGGACATCTCAATGCAACCCGTCGGGGCGCGAGCGCATCAGCGAGCCGAACTGCTCGATGGCCGGTTGCGGCAGCGGGCTGGAATGGATGTGGGCGAAACGCCAGTCGCCGCCGTCGTGCACCAGTACATACGTGGTGTGGATCAGGCGCGCGGGTGCCGCCGGCGTGCTACCGCTCGTGCCGGCACCGCTTCGCAGCGCCTCGGTGGCAGTGTGAATCACGGTGCCGACGGTATCGTACTCGGCGGTCTCCACCGGCTCGATCAGGATGACGCTTTGCGCGAGTTGCTCGGCCAATCCCTGGCGGATCTGTTCCAGGCCCGCCAGGCGCATGCCGTCGGGGAGGACGTAGCTGACGAAATCCTCGTTGGCCCAAAGCAGCATCGCCTGGTCGGTCTGCCCGCGGCGCAGCGCGTCATAGAAGGCGGTGATGGTGTCGGCGGCGGCGTCGAAGAGGCGAACGAAGCGTGGCATGGCGGTTACCGTTGCGTCAGGAGCAAATTGCGTAGGTTGGCGAACGCATGCTCCGGCGTGAGCTCGTTCAGGCAGCGCAGGTGTCCGAGCGGGCATTCGCGCGCAAAACACGGGCTGCAATCGAGGTGGAGCCAAAGCACGTGCGCGGCGCTCGACAACGGCGGCGTGTGGCGCGGGTCGGACGAACCGAACAGCGCGATTTGCGGTCGCCGCAAGGCGGCCGTCACATGCATCAGCCCGGAGTCGTTACTGACCACGGCGTTCGCCCGTCCGAGTATCGCACAGGCTTCCGACAAAGAGGTCTGGCCGCACAAATTTTGCACGAACGGCGCCGCGGCGGCGATTTCCTGCGCCAGCGGCCCGTCCTTGGAGGAGCCCAGCGCGATGATCTGCGTGTAGGGAAACGAGCGCCTGACCAGTTGCGCCAGCGCAGCGAAATGCCCGCTTGGCCAGCGCTTGGCCGGGCCATATTCGGCGCCCGGACAAAACACGACCAGCGGCACGCGCAAGTCCAGGCCGAAGCGCTGGTAGACGCGCGCCGACTCGTTCAGGTCGGACTCGATGCGCGGGGTCGGCAAGTCTGCCGGCAGGCTGGCACCCGGCGCGAACGCCAGCGCGGCGTAATGACGCACCATTGGCGGGCGTTCGGTCCTGGGCGGATTGGCGTGCCGCACATTGAGCAGTCCATAGCGCTGCTCGCCCGTGTAGCCGATACGCAGCGGAATACGCGCGAGCCAGGGAATCAGCGCCGACTTGAACGAATTCGGCAGTACATAGGCTGCATCGTACTGCTCGTCGGCCAGGGCGCCGGCGAGCTGCCAGCGTGCCAGCGGCTGCAGTTTGCCATGCGCCAGATCGGTCGCCACCACGCGGTCGACCTCCGGCATGCGCTCGAGGATGGGCGCCACCCAACCCGGCGCAATGGCGTCGATCTGCAAGCGGGGGTGAAGCCGTTTGAGCAGCACGAACAGCGGTTGGCCCATCAGTGCATCGCCGATCCAATTGGGGGCGATTACCAGAGCTTTATGCATTGTGCCTCGCGGCACGTGTCTGGCAGGAGAGGCGATAAGCTTTCAATGATGGCCTTTCACGACGGCGCCTTCTTTCAGGCGGTAACGCGTGCCGCAATAGGGGCAGGCAGCTTCGCCATGCATCACGTCGATGAACACGCGCGGATGCTCGTTCCACAGTTCCATGCGGGGATTCGGGCAATGCACGGGCAAATCTTCGGCGCCGACTTCGATCAGCGGCATTTCTTTTACTGCACTCATTGGGGGCCTCGAGAAAAAGACGCAATGGCCGGCGTATCGGAGATCTCGCCGGCAGTTTGTTATCGGTTAGATTTTAGTGAGCCACTCTTTGTATTTGGGATTCTTGCCCCCGACCACGTCGAAAAAGGCGCTTTGCAGCTTTTCCGTGATCGGGCCGCGCCGGCCTTCGCCGATCGTGCGGTTGTCCAGTTCGCGAATGGGGGTGACCTCGGCGGCCGTGCCGGTGAAGAAAGCTTCGTCGGCACAGTACATTTCGTCGCGCGTGATGCGCTTTTCAATGACCGGAATGCCGTGGTCGCGGGCCAGCGTCATCACCGCGTCGCGCGTGATGCCGTCCAGGCAGGAGGCCAGGTCCGGCGTATAGATCTTGCCGTCGCGCACGATGAACACGTTCTCGCCCGAGCCCTCCGAGACGTAGCCGTCGGTGTCGAGCAGGAGCGCTTCGTCGTAGCCGTCAGTGGTCGCTTCCTGATTGGCCAGAATCGAGTTTGCGTACCAGGCGCAGGCCTTGGCGCGCACCAGCGATACGTTCACGTGATGGCGCTGGAACGATGAAGTCTTGACGCGAATGCCTTGCGCCATGCCTTCTTCGCCCAGGTAGGCGCCCCACGGCCAGGCGGCGATCGCCACGTGGATGGTGTTGCCCTTGGCCGAGACGCCGAGCTTTTCGGAGCCGACCCAGATGATCGGCCGGATGTAGCAGGATTGCAGCTGGTTGGCGCGCACCACCTCGAGTTGCGCGTTGGCGATGGTGGCCTGATCGAACGGCACGACCATCTGGAAGATCTTGGCGGAATTGAACAACCGCCGGGTATGCTCCTTGAGGCGGAAGATCGCTGTGCCCTCGGTGGTCTGGTAGGCACGCACGCCTTCGAAGACGCCCATGCCATAGTGCAAAGTGTGGGTCAGGACGTGAATCTTCGCATCGCGCCACTCGATGAGCTTGCCGTCCATCCAGATTTTGCCGTCGCGGTCGGCCATTGACATAGTGATCTCCAGTGAAAGGGGGCGGTATCTTGATCGTTGGAGCGCGCGGCGCGCGCGCGATTCCGTAGACCGCTATTGTAAAACAGCCGCCCGCCTTGCGGGCTGCTTGTCGCTGCTCGGCCCGCCGCGCGCCGGGCGTTGCCGGCGTGCGACAGCGCAGCGGCGAACGCTATTAAGCGGTCGCTTACCTTCGCTATAATGCCCGACATTCCGCTCACAATGAAACGAGACAAGCCGTCCCATCGGCCGCGCGTGCCCGCCCGGGCCGCGTGCCACCGGCCACCCTATGCTGAACCGCCTGCCCGAATTTGAACGCCGCGCCTTCCTGGCCGGCATGCGAGTGATTTCCCCCACGGCGATGGCGGTTTTCTCATGGGGGCTGGTGACCGGCATCGCCATGAGCAAATCCTCGCTGACTTTGGGGCAGGCCATCGGCATGTCGCTGCTGGTGTATGCCGGCTCGGCCCAGTTGGCCACGCTGCCGCTGTTTGCCGCCAATCTGCCGTTGTGGATGATCCTGCTGACCTCGGCGATGGTGAACTTGCGCTTTCTGATCTTCAGCGCGGGCCTGCAGCCGCACTTCGCCCATTTGCCGATATGGCGACGCGTCCTGCTCGGCTTTCTCAACGGCGACATCGCCTTCGTCATGTTCATGCGCCAGGGTTACGAGCCCGGTCCGGTGCCCGGCAAGGAAAGTTTCTATTACGGCGTGACGCTGACGAACTGGCTCGCCTGGCAGGTCTCGTCGATTCTCGGCATTCTGCTGGCCAGCGCCATCCCGAATTCCTGGGGACTCGAATTCGCCGGTACGCTGGCGTTGATTCCGGTGCTGGTGCACACCATCGTCAATCGCTCGACCGCATTGGCCGTGGTGGTCTCGTCGGTGCTGGTGCTGGTGGCCTTCAACCTGCCGTACCGGCTCAGTCTGTTGCTCGCGGTGGCCGCGGCGATCGTCGCCGGCATGGCCTGCGACGAGATGATCGAGCGCGTCAGGCTGCGCCAGATCAATGCGATGGCCACATCCGGCAAAAAGCTGGAGGAGCGCTCATGAGTACCTGGCAGATCTGGCTGGCCATCGTCGCCATGATGGTGGTGACTATTCTGCTTCGCGCCGGCTTTTTGCTGGCCGGCGAACGCGTGGTGCTGCCCGCGCGCGTGCAGCGGGCGCTGCGTTACGCCCCGGCGGCCGCGCTCGCGGCCATTGTGGTGCCCGATACGCTGCTCTGGCAAGATCGCTTCCTATTCTCGATCGGCAATCCGCAACTGATCAGTGGCGTTTTTGCGATCGCCTGGTACGCATGGCGGCGCAAGATGCTCGAGATGATTCTGCTCGGCATGATGGTATTTACCATCGCCCGTCTTTATCTGTAGCAGATTCCGGGGCGGCGATATGTGGCCGCGATTCGCGTTTTATGGGTAGGGGTTCAGGTAAAATGGTCGTTTTTTCGACTCATCTCCTTTCCTTGCCATGTCCACTGTTTTGCGTCTTTCCGATTTGATTGCCCAGGGCAAAGTTGCCGGCCAACGTGTTTTTATCCGTGCCGACCTGAACGTGCCGCAAGACGATCATGGCAATATTACCGAAGACACGCGGATTCGCGCCTCGGTGCCGGCCATCGAGATGTGCCGCAAGGCGGGCGCCGCGGTGATGGTCAGCTCGCACCTGGGCCGCCCGACCGAGGGCGAATTCAAGCCCGAAGACTCGCTGGCGCCGGTGGCGGCCCGGCTGTCCGAGCTGCTGGGTTGCGAGGTCAAGCTGATCAGCCAGTGGGTCGACGGCGGCTTCGACGTCGCGCCGGGACAGGTCGTGCTGCTGGAAAACTGCCGGTTGAACAAGGGCGAGAAAAAGAATAACGACGAGCTGGCCCGCAAGATGGCCAGGCTGTGCGACATCTACGTGAACGATGCGTTCGGCACGGCGCATCGTGCCGAGGCCACGACCTATGGCATCGCCCAATACGCGCCGGTGGCCTGCGCCGGCCCGCTGCTGGCGGCCGAACTCGATGCGCTGGGCAAGGCGCTCGGGCAGCCCGCGCGGCCGCTGGTGGCGATTGTCGCCGGCTCCAAGGTATCGACCAAGCTGACCATCCTGCAGTCGCTGGCCGACAAGGTCGATCAACTGATCGTGGGCGGCGGCATCGCCAATACCTTTATGCTCGCTGCGGGGCTGCCGATCGGCAAATCGCTGGCCGAGGCCGATCTGGTCGAACAAGCCAGGTCGATCATCGACACCATGGCCAGGCGCGGCGCGTCGGTGCCGATCCCGGTGGACGTCGTGTGCGCGAAGGAATTCAGCGCCGACGCCTCGGCTACGGTCAAGGACGCCCGCGACGTCGCGCCCGACGACATGATTCTCGATATCGGTCCGAAATCCGCGCAAGCACTCGCCGAACAGCTCGCCAAGGCCGGCACGATCGTCTGGAACGGCCCGGTCGGCGTATTCGAATTCGACCAGTTCGGCCACGGGACCGAAACGCTGGCGCGCGCGATCGCCGCGTCGTCGGCCTTCTCGATCGCCGGCGGTGGCGATACGCTGGCGGCGATTGCCAAATACGGGATCGCCAGTCAAATTGACTATATTTCAACTGGCGGCGGCGCATTCCTGGAGTTTCTCGAAGGCCGGAAACTGCCCGCCGTCGAAATTCTGGAAAAACGCGCTTGAGCGCTCGTGTCGGCGCTTCGCGCCGGTTTCCCGCAGTGCACCATGAGGACGACAAGATGGATGTTGACGTATTGAAGCGTGCCACCAAGATCGTTGCCACCATCGGCCCGGCCTCCAGTGCGCCGGAGGTGCTCGAGCGCATGATCGCCGCCGGGGTCGACGTGGTGCGGCTGAACTTCTCGCACGGCACGGCGCAGGACCACATCGATCGGGCCGCGGCGGTGCGCGAAGCGGCTCGGCGGGCCGGGCGCGAAGTGGCGATCATGGCCGACCTGCAAGGGCCGAAGATCCGTGTCGGCAAGTTCGAGCAAGGCAAGGTCGTGCTCGCGGCCGGCGCCGGCTTCATTCTCGACGCAACCTGCGAGCTCGGCAATCAGGAACGGGTCGGGCTCGACTACGTCGATTTGCCGCGCGATGTCAGACCGGGCGACAAGCTGCTGCTCAACGACGGCCTGATCGAACTGGTGGTCGACCGCGTCATGGGCAGTCAGATCTTCACCACCGTCAAGGTGGGCGGCGAGCTCTCGAACAACAAGGGCATCAATCGCCAGGGCGGCGGGCTGACCGCGCCGGCGCTGACGGCCAAGGATATGGAAGACATCAAGACGGCGATGGCCCTGCAGGCCGATTTCGTCGCGGTGTCGTTTCCGAAAAGCGCCACCGACATGGAGATGGCGCGGCAATTGGCCAATATCGCTGGCGCGCCGCATGGCATCCGGCCGCACATGATCGCCAAGATCGAGCGCGCCGAGGCGATTCCGGCGCTGGCGGAAATTCTCGGCGCGTCCGACGGCATCATGGTCGCGCGCGGCGATCTGGCCATCGAAGTCGGCAACGCCGCGGTGCCGGCGCTGCAAAAGCGCATGATCCGCATGGCGCGGGAGGCCAACAAGGTGGTCATCACGGCGACCCAGATGATGGAGTCGATGATCCATAATCCGGTGCCCACGCGTGCCGAGGTGTCCGACGTCGCCAACGCGGTGCTCGACGGTACCGATGCGGTCATGACTTCCGCCGAAACCGCCGCGGGCAAGTATCCGATCGAAACCGTCGAGACCATGGCCGCGGTCTGCCTGGAAGCCGAAAAATCGGAGCATGTGGAACTCGACCATGATTTCATGGACCAGACCTTTACCCGCATCGACCAATCGATCGCGGCAGGGGCCTTGTTCACCGCCCATCATCTGCGTGCCAAGGCGATCGTGGCGCTCACGGAGTCCGGTGCTACCGCGCTGTGGATGAGCCGTCACAAGATCCACGTACCGGTCTTCGCGCTCACGCCCCAGGTCGCCAGCGAACGCAAGATGGCGCTGTACCGCAACGTCCGGCCGCTGCATGCCGACGCCAGCCTCGATCGCGACGTCGCACTCAAGCAGGCCGAGCAATTGCTGCTCGAGCACGGCATCGTGCGGCGCGGCGATACCATCGTGCTCACCGTGGGTGAGCCGATGGGGCAGCCGGGCGGCAGCAATACCCTGAAAATCGTCCAGGTCGGGCGAGTCTGACACGCGCGCACGGGCGCCATTGGCCGATTCGCACTGAATTTATTTGTATCAAGGAGATAACCATGCCTCTCGTATCCATGCGGCAACTGCTTGACCACGCCGCCGAGCACAGCTACGGCTTGCCGGCCTTCAACGTCAATAACCTCGAGCAGGTACAGGCCATCATGGCCGCAGCCGATGAAGTCGGCGCGCCGGTCATCATGCAGGCCTCGGCCGGAGCCCGAAAATATGCCGGCGAGGCGTTTTTGCGTCATTTGATCGACGCGGCGGTCGAAGCCTATCCGCACGTGCCTGTCGTGATGCACCAGGATCATGGCCAGTCGCCGGCGGTATGCATGGCGGCGATCCGCAGCGGCTTTACCAGCGTGATGATGGACGGCTCGCTGCAGGCCGACGGCAAATCGGTTGCCACGTATGAATACAACGTCGAGGTGTCGCGCCAGGTGGTGGCGTTCTCGCACGCGATCGGCGTGACGGTCGAGGCCGAGCTGGGCGTGCTGGGCTCGCTCGAAACCATGAAGGGCGACAAGGAAGACGGGCACGGCGCCGAGGGCACGATGACCCGCGAGCAGTTGCTGACCGACCCCGACCAGGCCGCCGACTTCGTCAAGCAGACACAATGCGACGCGCTGGCCATCGCCATCGGTACCTCGCACGGCGCCTACAAGTTCAGCCGCAAGCCGACGGGCGATATTCTCGCCATCGAGCGTATCAAGGAAATCCATCGCCGCATCCCGAATACCCATCTGGTGATGCACGGCTCGTCGTCGGTGCCGCAGGAGCTGCTGGCCGAGATTCGTCAGTTCGGCGGCGACATGAAGGAAACCTACGGGGTGCCGGTCGAGGAAATCCAGGAAGGCATCAAGCATGGCGTGCGCAAGGTCAACATCGACACCGACATCCGCCTGGCGATGACCGGTGCGGTGCGCCGCTTCATGTTCGAGAATCCGGGCAAGTTCGATCCGCGCGACTATCTGAAGCCGGCCCGCGAAGCCGCCAAGCAAATCTGCAAGGCGCGCTATCTGGCCTTCGGCTGCGAAGGGCAGGGCGCCCGGATCAAACCGGTGGCGCTCGAAAAAATGGCCGAGCGCTACACCAAGGGCGAACTCGCGCAGATCGTCCAGTAAGCCGATAACGGCAAATCGCGGCCGGGCACCGTGCCCGGCCATGCACGGGAATCCCTCCCGGGCAGACAGCCCGCGAGGGATTTTTCGTCGGCGCCGCCGTCCCGGCGCGGCCGTCATTTTTGCGGCTGACGAGTATAATTCGCTCTTTGCTCCCTCTTGAACGAGCCCGCCGTGACTGCCAACGCCATCCCAGCCCTCTACGAATCCCATCTCACCAGCCTGCCGCTGCTCTCGCGCGGCAAGGTTCGCGACAACTACGCCGTGGGCGACGACAAATTGCTGATCGTCACCACCGACCGGTTGTCGGCGTTCGACGTCGTGATGGGCGAGCCGATTCCCGGCAAGGGGCGGGTGCTCAACCAGATGGCCGAGTTCTGGTTCGACAGGCTTGGGCACATCGTGCCCAATCACTTGACGGGCATCGCGCCGCGCAGCGTGGTCACGGCTGACGAAGCCGCCCAGGTCGACGGGCGGGCGATGGTCGTCAAGCGGCTCAAGCCGATTCTGGTCGAGGCGGTGGTGCGCGGCTATCTGGCGGGCAGCGGCTGGAAGGACTATCAGGCCAGCGGCGCGGTGTGCGGCGTCAAGCTGCCGGCCGGCCTGCAAAATGCCCAGCGTCTGCCGGAGCCGATCTTCACCCCGGCGGCCAAGGCCGAGATGGGGCATCACGACGAGAACATCACGTTCGACGAAATGCAGCGGCGCATCGGCCAGGCGCTGGCCGAGCGCATTCGCGACATCAGCATTCGCCTGTATCGCGAGGCGGCCGAATACGCGGCCACGCGCGGCATCCTGATTGCCGACACCAAGTTCGAGTTCGGTCTGGACGACCAGGGCGAGCTGTATCTGATGGATGAGATCCTGACCGCCGATTCGTCGCGCTTCTGGCCGGCCGACTCCTACCTGGTCGGCAGCAACCCGCCGTCGTTCGACAAGCAGTTCGTGCGCGACTGGCTGGAAACCCAGCCGTGGAAAAAGGAGCCGCCCGCGCCCAGGTTGCCGGCCGAGGTGATCGAGAAGACCGCCGCCAAATACCGCGAGGCGCTGGAGCGCCTGACCGGCCAGGCCTTGAAGTAATGGGTGGCGCCGACATGACTGCTACCGAACAGGCCGCCGCGCCCGCTGCCCAGTCTGCCCAGGCGCCGCTGGTCGGCGTCGTGATGGGCTCCAGTTCCGACTGGGACGTAATGCAACACGCCGCCGCGATTCTGCGCGAATTCGGCATACCGTTCGAGGCGCGCGTCGTCTCGGCGCACCGCATGCCCGACGACATGTACCGTTACGCCGAGCAGGCGCGCTCGCGCGGCCTGCGTGCGATCATCGCCGGCGCGGGCGGCGCCGCGCACCTGCCGGGCATGCTCGCGGCCAAGACGATCGTGCCGGTGCTGGGTGTACCGGTGCCGAGCAAATACCTGCGCGGCGAAGACTCGCTGCTGTCGATCGTGCAAATGCCCAAAGGCATTCCGGTGGCGACCTTCGCCATCGGCGAGGCTGGCGCGGCCAATGCGGCGCTGTGCGCGATCGCCTTGCTGGCCGCCGGTGACGCCGATCTGGCCGAACGCCTGGAACAGTTTCGCGCGCGCCAGACCGAAGCGGCGCGCGGCATGCAGTTGCCGCAGCCCTGAGGTTGGCGGTTTGACCGTCCGCCTCGCGGGAGGCGGCGACCCCACACGTAAAAACGATGAAACCTGAACCGATTCTTCCGGGTGCCTGGCTCGGCATGTTGGGCGGCGGCCAATTAGGGCGCATGTTCTGCTTCGCGGCGCAGTCCATGGGATACAAGGTCTGCGTGCTCGACCCCGATCCGCGCTGCCCGGCCAGCGCCGTGGCCGATCGCCATCTGTGCGCGCCGTATCTCGATGAAGCGGCGCTGGCCGAGCTGGCGGCGCTGTGCGAGGCCGTCTCGACCGAATTCGAAAACGTGCCGGCCCAGGCGCTCGATTTCCTGGCGCGCCAGGCCAACGTCAGCCCGGCCGGCCGTTGCGTGGCCATCGCGCAGGACCGCATTGCCGAAAAGCGTTTTATCGCCGGGTGCGGCGTGCCGGTCGCGCCTCATCTGGTGATCGAATCGGATCAGGCGCTGGCCGCGCTCGACGACGCGGCGCTCGCCGGCGTGCTGCCCGGTATTCTCAAGACGGCACGCCTGGGCTATGACGGCAAGGGGCAGGTGCGCGTCGAGAGCGCGGCCGACGTGCGCGCCGCGCATGCGGCGATGAACGGCGTGGCATGCGTGCTCGAAAAGCGGCTGGCGCTGGCGTTCGAGGTATCGGTGCTGATCGCGCGTGGCGTCGACGGCGCGGTGGCCATATACCCGCTTGCGCAGAACGTCCATGCCAACGGCATTCTGGCCACTACCACGGTGCCGGCGCCCGACGCGAGCGAGATCGTGCAGAAGGCCGCGCGCGATGCCGCGCAGGCGATCGCCGCCCGCATGGATTACGTCGGCGTGCTGTGCGTCGAGTTTTTCGTGCTGCGCGACGGCTCGCTGGTGGCCAACGAAATGGCGCCGCGCCCGCACAACAGCGGGCACTACACCATCGACGCATGCGCCGCCAGTCAGTTCGAGCAGCAAGTGCGAGCCATGACGCGACTGCCGCTGGGCGACACGCGCCAGCATTCACCGGCGGTAATGCTCAATGTGCTGGGCGATGTGTGGTTCGCGCAGGGCAGCCCGATCACCCCGCGCTGGCACGAAGTGACGGCGCTGCCCTCGGCGCGGCTGCATCTGTACGGCAAGGAGGAGGCGCGGCCGGGCCGCAAGATGGGCCACGTTACCTTTGCCGCGAGCACGCTCGACGAAGCATGCGAGGCCGCACGCGACGCTGCCCGCTTGCTGTGCATACCCCTGGATGCGTGAGCGCCGCCCCCTCATGATGCCGACTCCGGACGACATTCGCCAGGCTGCCGATCTGCTGGAAGCGGGCGAACTCGTCGCGTTTCCCACCGAGACGGTTTACGGCCTGGGCGGCGACGCCGAGAATCCGCAGGCGGTCGCCGCGATATATGCGGCCAAAGGGCGGCCCGCCGATCACCCTGTGATCGTGCATCTGGCGCCCGGCGCGGACCCGGGCTACTGGAGCGACGCCATCGGGCCGGCCGCACGGGCGCTGATCGATGCGTTCTGGCCCGGCCCGCTGACGTTGATCCTCAAGCGCGCGCCGCATATCCACCCGGCGGTCAGCGGTGGGCAGGACTCAGTGGGTTTGCGTTGCCCGTCCCATCCGGTCGCGCAGGCCCTGCTACGGGCATTCAAACAGGGCCGCGGCGGTGTGGCGGCGCCATCGGCCAATCGCTTCGGGCGCGTCAGCCCGACCACCGCGCAGCATGTGCGCGATGAGTTCGATGGCCTGCCCGGCGTCAAGGTGCACGTGCTCGACGGCGGCGCCACGCCGGTCGGCATCGAATCGACCATTCTCGATCTGTCGCGCGGATTCCCTGCACTGCTGCGCCCGGGACACATCACCCCAGAGCAGATCGCCGCGGTCATTGGCGAGGCGCCCCGCATGCCGCTGACCGACAGCGACGCGCCGCGCGCCTCCGGCACCCTGAAGGCGCATTACGCGCCGCGCACGCCGCTGTTTCTGTTCGACGCGTCCGCCTTGCCGGCGGCGCTGTCGGTGCGCCGCCCTGGCGAGCGCGTTGCAGTCGCGGCCTTCGAGGCGACACTGGCAACCGTGCGCGGCGACGACATTCTTGCCGTGCAATTGCCGGGCGAGCCGGCTGCGCTGGCCAGTACCCTCTACGCGCTGCTGCGGCAGCTCGATGCGGCCGGCGTGTCCCACATCCTGTTCGAGCGCCTGCCGGCGCGCCCCGAGTGGGCGGCGGTCGACGATCGCCTGCAGCGCGCGGCCGCGGCTTTCTCAGCCGACTGAGCTCGCCACCTCCGGCAGGCGGTCGAACCATGGCCGGGCCTGTTCCAATTGTCCGGCGAGGCGAAACAGCATGCTCTCGCCGCCGGTCGGCGCGATGAATTGCACGCCCATCGGCAGTCCGTTTGCAGTCCAATGCAATGGCATCGACATCGCGGGCACACCTGTCATGTTGGCCAGTTGGGTAAATGGCACCCAGCGCAGATTGCGCAGCGCGATGTCGTGTACTACCCCCGATCGCAACACCGGACGAGCCTGCCCCAGCGCCGTCAACAGACGCAGCGCCGCACCCCGCCAGGCCGGTGTGGTTACCTCGCCGATTTGCGGCGGCGGGTGGGCCACGGTAGGCGTCAAGAGCAGATCGAAGCGCTGGTGGAATTCGCCCAACTGCCGAGCCACACGATTGACGCGTTCGTAAGCACCGTAATACTCATCGGCGCGCGTGGCGCGGCCCATTGCCGCGAGCGACAGCGTGTCTGGCTCGAAGCCCCGACGGCCGCACCCGAGAAGGGCCTGCGCCTGGCCAAGCACATGGGCGGTGGTGGCGAACCAGATCGTCATGAAATCGCGCGCCAACTGGTGTCCGTCGATCGCCGGCGCGGCGGGCTCGACGTGATGTCCCAGCGAGTCGAGCAGGCTGGCGGTGCGTTCCACTGCGGCGACTGCCTCGGGATGCAGCGGTGTGTCGATCGGCGAGCGCGTCATGAAGGCGATGCGCAGCGGTTCGGGCTCGCGCGACACCTCGGCCAGATACGACCCCGCCGGGGGTGCCAGCACATACAGCGAGGCCGGTTCGGGGCCATGGGTCGCATCCAGCATGGCGGCGCTGTCGCGCACCGAACGCGTGAGCACGTGCGTCATTGCCGCTCCGTGCATCTGTTCGCCCAGGTCGGGACCCCATGGCGTGCGTCCGCGCCCGGGCTTGAAGCCAAACAGGCCGCAATAAGAGGCGGGAATACGGATCGAACCGCCGCCGTCGCTGGCGCCGGCAATCGGCACGATGCCGGCGGCGACCGCGCTGGCCGATCCGCCCGACGAACCCCCCGAGACGTGCGCGAGGTTCCAGGGGTTGTGCGTCGGGCCCCAGGCCAGCGGTTCGGTGACCGCCTTGCTGCCGAATTCGGGCGAATTGGTGCGACCGAATATCACTACCCCCGCGTTCAGCCAGCGCCTGACGATTTCGGCGTGCACCGCCGGCCGGTAACCGGCGTCCTTGAAGGCGCGGCTGCCGGAGGTGCTTGGCGCGCCGGCATAATCCTGCAACAGATCCTTGAGCAAAAAGGGCACGCCGGCAAATGGGCCATGCAACGCTTCGCCGGCCCTTTGCCGGGCAATCTCGGTCATCGGAATCACGATTGCATTGAGAGCCGGATTGACCGCTGCAGCGCGCGCCAGCGCCGCTTCCAGCAGTTCGGCCGCACTGACCTCGCGCCGGCGCACCAGATCGGCCAGCCCGAGTCCGTCGTAGCGGACATATTCCCCGTATTCCAAGCCATTCTCCCCGTGTGTCACGCAGGCAGGTCGGCGCGCCGGTGGCGCCACTCGGGCGGCCCGAACACCGCCATCCATTTATTTTTCCAACCCGGCAACAATAGAAAATCCCGTAGCATAGCGCGCCATTCGTGGAACGTGAGCGTCACCGGGTTGTGCGAATGAATTTGCTCGACGATGCCGTACTCGCACGGGTCGGCATCGTTCTCTGGCACGAACGAGCCGAACAGACGATCCCAGATCACCAGCACACCGGCGTAATTGCGGTCGATGTAGCGTGGATTGCGTGCATGATGCACACGATGGATCGACGGCGTGTTGAACACATATTCCAGCCAGCCAAGCCGGGGGATGGCCTGGGTGTGCACGAAAAACTGAAATGCCAGATTCAACAGCACGATGGCGACGATCTGCTGCGGTGGAAAACCCAGCAGCGCCATTGGCGCCCAGAACAGCCACATGCCGGCCACCGGATACATCAGGCTCTGACGGAACGCGGTCGAGAGATTCAGGCGAGTCGACGAATGATGCACCACATGCGCGGCCCACAGCCAGCGCACGCGGTGGCTGGCTCGGTGGAATGCGTAGTACAGCAGGTCCTGCACCAGGAACAGCAGCAGGAATTCGATCCAGCCCGGGCGCATCGTGAAGATCCGGTAGTGCGTGTAGATCCAGGCATAGAGCGGAATCACGAAGAGCCAGGCCAGCTTGTCGGCACCCTGATGCATCAGCGCCAGCGCTGCGTTACTGACAGTGTCGGTCAACGAGTAGATGGGCTGCCGGCGGCGTCGCCAATACCACGCCTCCCAGCCGATGCACAGCAGGAATACCGGCGCGAGGGCCAGCAAAATGAGTTCGGGGTCGAAATGCACGCGCGTCTCCTGGCGGCTGGTTGTGCCGCTCGGTATTGTCGGTTTGCTCGCATGATGGCATGCGCAGCCGAGCGCGCGCGCTGTGGCATGTAGAGTAATGCCTCGAAATTTCGCCGCTCGCGCCGGCGTATTACGGTGCGTGGTGGTAAACCCAGTCGAGCAGTCCGTTGAGCAGTGCAATGCCGTCGCGCGCCTGCGGATCGTTGATGATGCCCACCACTACGTAACTGCTGCCGGCGGCCGTGCCGACGTAGCCGGCGATGGCGCGCACATCATCGAGCGTGCCGGTCTTGACGTAGGCATTGCCGCTTACGCCGTCGCCCCGGAGCCGATTGCGCATCGTGCCGTCGACGCCCACCAGCGGCAGGCTCTGCATGAACTGCTGGCCGGTCGGACGATTGATCGCGTATTGGAGCAGCCGGCCCATGTCGGCCGCGGTAATACGTGCGTAGCGCGACAGGCCCGAGCCATTGTCCAGCACCAGGCCCGGCATCGACAGATGGGCTTGCGCCAGCCAGTCCCGCACCGCCGCACGCGCCTTGTCGAGCGTCGCGGGCGGCTTCTCCTCGCGCGCCCCGAGGGTCAGGAAGATCTGGCGCGCCATCACGTTATTGCTGAACTTGTTCATGTCGTAGATCGCCTGCGCCAGAGTCTGGCCGCGATACGAAGCGACCAGGCGCGCGCCGGGCGGTACCACGCCATCGCGCACGCCGCCGTCGAGCTGGCCGCCGGCGGCCGCCCACAGCGCTCGGAATCCGTCGAGGAAAAACTGATTGGCGTCGGGCGCGGCGACATTCCACTGCTGGGTGCCGCACGACACCGGGTAGCCGCCGGAGAAATGCGCTACCAGCGCGCCGCTCGCATCGGTCTCGAGTCGCGGGTGGATGCGGCCGAGCCAATCGCCGCAGGGCCCGCCGACGGCCGTCAGGCCATTGTCGATGGTCAGTGGCGACAGCGGCGGCAGGACGCTGATATCGACGCCTTGTGCCGTGTCGGCATTGAAAGTGAACGACAGCGCCTTGAATGAGTAAAGCAAGGGATCCGGCGACACGTTATAGGGGCGGTCCACCTCGTCGTCAATCGGCCCGCCATCGCGGATGCCGGAGCCGTAATAGCTGCGATCGAGCACCAGGTCGCCGTCGATCCGGTCGATGCCGGCGTCGCGGATGTCGGCGACCAGCTTGACCATCTCTTCGGGCACCAGTTTGGGGTCGCCCGTGCCGCGCACATAAAGATTGCCATGCAGGACGCGGTTCTCGATCACGCCGTCGGTATAGGTGGCCGTGCGCCACCGATAATCGGGACCGAGCAGGTCGAGGGAGGCAGCCGTGGTGATCAGCTTCATGGTCGAGGCCGAGTTGCGCGGCAAATCGGCGTTCAGGCTCAGCAACGGCCGGGGCGGCGCGCGGCGTGTCTTGTCGGGGTTGGCGACGCGCGCCACGTAAAGACTGTCATGCGTGGCCGGCAGTCGCGAGGCGGCCAGCAGGCCGGCCAGTTGCGGCGGCAGTCCGGTGCGCCGCGCGGGCGCGTGAGGCGGATGATGGCGTGCCTGCTTGCCGTGGGCCTGGCTTTGCGGCGCGCCGATCAGACCGAGGGCGCAGACAGCGCAGAGCAAGGGGGCAAGCAGGAATTTGGAACGCATGGGCAAATCGGCGGATCGAATGGATTGACTGGGGCAGCCGACATTGTAGATAAAATGGCCGGCAACCGACGATTCGATAAAGCAATGGGAGCAAGCGCGATGCGGATTTTGCTGGTGGAAGACGATCGCATGATTGCCGAGGCGGTGAGCAAGGGCTTGCGCCAGGACGGCTGGACGGTCGATTGGGTGGCCGACGGGCAGCAGGCGCTCAATGCCGTCGACCTCCAGCCTTACGATGGCGTGCTGCTCGATCTTGGACTGCCCAAGCGCGACGGCATCGACGTGTTGCGCACGCTGCGCGCGACGGGCAAGACATTGCCAGTGCTGGTCGTGACCGCGCGCGACGCGGTCAAGGAGCGCGTGCTGGGGCTGGACGCCGGCGCCGACGACTATCTCGTCAAGCCGTTCGAGCTCGACGAGCTGGCCGCGCGCATGCGGGCGCTGCTGCGCCGCCACGCCGGGCGCAGTGAACCGGTGATCCGTCATGGCGCGCTGACGCTGGACCCGGCGGCGCACGCGGTCAGCCTCGACGAGCGGCCGGTGCCGCTCTCGGCGCGCGAATACGCATTGCTCGAGGCGTTGTTGATGCGCCCCGGCGCGGTGCTGTCGAAAAGTCAGCTCGAGGAAAAACTCTATGGGTGGGGCGAGGAAGTGAGCAGCAATACGGTCGAGGTCTACATTCACGGCTTGCGCAAGAAACTCGGCGGCGACTGGATCCGTACCGTGCGCGGCGTCGGCTACATGGTGGCGCCTGCCGGCGCCGGGCAATGATGCGTGCGATGCGCTCGATCCGGCGCGAATTGCTGGTCAGCCTGTTGCTGACGATGCTGCTGGCGCTGGTGCTGGCTGGCGTGGCCATCTACCGCCAGGCATTGTGGCAAGCCAATGAGCTGTTCGATTTCCAATTGCAGCAGATGGCCTTGTCACTGCCGCCGGAAGCGTTCTCGTCGGTACCCGGCATGCATGACAGCGAGGGCGGGCTGGTCATCCAGATCTGGAGCCGCAATGGCGTGCAGCTGTACTATTCGCATCCGCGCGCGCCGCTGCCGCATCGGGCCGAACTCGGCTTCAACACCATCAGCACGCCGCAAGGCGACTGGCGCGTCTATGGCGCCGTTGTGGGCCACAATGTCGTGCAACTGGCGCAGCCGATGAGCGTGCGCGATACGCTGGCCGCCGCGCTGGCGGTGCGTACGCTGCTGCCGTTGGTCATACTCGTGCCGGTCCTGGCGCTGCTGGTGTGGCTGATCGTCGGACGCGGCCTGCGTCCGCTAAGGCGAGTCACGCACGCGCTTGATCAGCGCGCGCCGGGCGCACTCGAGCCGCTGCCTGACACCCGGCTGCCCGACGAGGTGCGCCCGCTCGTGCAGGCGCTCAACAGCCTGCTCGAACGTCTGTCGCACGCACTTGACCAGCAAAAGGCGTTTGTCGCCGATGCCGCGCACGAACTGCGCACGCCGCTCACCGCCCTGCAACTGCAGTTGCAAATTCTGGAGCGCGCGAGCAACGACGAGGAGCGGCGCGGCGCACTGGTCGACTTGCGGCATGGCATGCAGCGCGCCACACGGCTGGTGCAGCAGTTGCTTACCCTGGCACGGCAAGATCCGGAAGCGCCGAGCAATCTCCAGAAAATCAGTTTGGACGACGTGTTGCAAGCCGTCGTCGCCTCCTATGCGCCGCTGGCCGAGGCGCGCCATATCGATCTCGGGCTGGAGCGCGCCGCGCCGCAGGAGACGCAAGCCCAGGTGTCGGGAGACGCGGACGCATTGCGCACCCTGTTCGGCAACCTGATCGACAATGCGATCAAATACACGCCCGAGGGCGGCCGGGTCGATGTGCGGCTCGCGCCGCGACGGGTCGACGTGATCGATACCGGGCCGGGCATTCCGGCCGACGAGCGGCCGCGCGTGTTCGACCGCTTTTATCGCCGTACCGGGCAAACCGGCGATGGCAGCGGCCTGGGCCTGGCCATCGTCAAACGCATCGCCGAGGCTCACCATGCCGACGTGATCCTGAGCGATGGCGCCGATGGCCGTGGCTTGTGCGTGAGCGTGCGGTTTGGCGAACCCGCCGCCGCACCGCTGCTGTGAGCCGACCGCATAAGGGCGGCAGCGGTGCCCGTCGGGTGCGGATGCAGGCGCGGGCCGGTCGGCGGCCACCTCGTCCGCCCGGAACCTCACGCTTGTCGTTAAGGTTGCCTTAAGTCTGCCTCGCTACGCTGCAGTCATTCGAACTGCTTTGTTAGAGGAGAGGCCCATGCAAACCACGAAATTGACGCGCGTGCTGGTGGCCGGCGGGGCGATCGCCGCGCTGTCGGCGAGCTATCTGGCGGGACGGCAACATTGGCAAGCCACCATGGTCACGCCCGCGGTGGCGGCAGCCGCGAGCGCGACTACGTCGCAACCGGCGGCACGGATGATGGTGCCGGACTTTTCGTCGATCGTGCAGCACTATGGCCCCGCAGTGGTCAATATCAGCGCCGTGCACGACGCCAGCGCCGCGAGCCAGTCGAACACGGTTCAAATGCCGCCGGGGATGAACCAGAACGATCCGTTCTATCAGTTCTTCCGGCAGTTTTACGGCGGTCTGCAACAGCAGCCGCAAAACAGCCAGCCTTCGGAGGATCTCGGCTCGGGCTTTATCGTGAGCCCGAATGGGTATATCCTGACCAATGCGCATGTCGTTGACGGCGCACAGCACGTCACCGTCAAGCTGACCGACAAGCGCGAATACAAGGCCAAGGTCGTTGGCAGCGACAAGGCCAGCGATGTCGCGCTGCTCAAGATCAATGCCACCGGCCTGCCAACGGTCAAGATCGGCAATCCGGCCGATACCAAGGTCGGCCAATGGGTGCTCGCCATCGGCTCGCCGTACGGGTTTGACAACACGGTCACCTCGGGCATCGTCAGCGCCAAGTCGCGTTCGCTGCCCGACGAGAACTACGTGCCTTTCATCCAGACCGACGTGCCCGTCAACCCCGGCAACTCGGGCGGGCCGCTGTTCAACCTGAATGGGGAGGTGATCGGTATCAACTCGATGATCTACACCCGCACGGGCGGCTTCCAGGGCCTTTCGTTCGCCATCCCAATCGATCTGGCGATGAAGGTCAAGACGCAGTTGCAGCAATACGGCAAGGTCACGCGTGGCCGACTCGGGGTGGCGATCCAGGAGGTCAGCCAACCGCTGGCCAAATCTTTCGGCTTGTCTTCGCCTACCGGCGCGCTGGTCAGTTCCATCGACAAGACCGGCCCTGCCGCCAAGTCGGGCCTGAAGCCGGGTGACGTGATCCTTGCGGTCAATGGCAACAAGGTTGACGACTCAACGCAATTGCCCGCGATGATTGCCGATATGCGTCCGGGCGATACCGCCGATCTGCTGGTGTGGCATGACGGCGCGAAGCATCACGTGAGCGTCAAGCTCGGCTCCTATAACGGAACCGAACTTGCGTCCAACGGCAGCGGTCAAACCACGCATACGAAGCTAGGTGTGAGCGTGCGCAGTCTCACGCCGAACGAAATGAGCGAGGCCCAGGTCACGCATGGCCTGCTGGTCGAGCGCAGCAGCGGGCCGGCCGAACAGGCGGGCGTGCAGGCCGGCGACATCATTCTGTCGATCGACGGCACGCCGGTCAGGAGCGCGGCGCAACTGAGCGCAAAGATCAAGACCGCCGGTGAAAACGTGGCCTTGCTGATTCAGCGCGAGGGCCAGCAGATCTTCATCCCGGTCGATCTGGGCCTCGGCTGAGCCACCGGGGGCTTCTGGCGAACCTTGGGGTGGGGCCGGCCCACACCGGCCCCACGAGGCGATGTTCTACAAAAGGAGTCGAACATGAAACAGGGAATGGTACGGTGGGCCGCATGTGCGACGTTGGTGCTGGCAAGCGGTGCGCAGGTCGCATGGGCGGAGCCGGCGGCATTGCCGCAAGTACATCACTCGGGTGCGGTAAGCTACCTGTCCGGCGGCGTCGGCAGCGACGAGTCGTCGGCGATCAAGGCGGTCACGCCCGATTACCCGCTGGCCCTCGAGTTCTACGGCAAGAGGAAAAGCGGCAACGTGTACCTCGCCGACGTGCCGGTCACGATCACCTCGAATCATGGCACGGTGGTGCTCGACGCGTCCTCTCAAGGGCCTTTCATGCTGGTCAAGCTGCCGCCTGGCAGCTACACCGTGACAGCGCAGCACGATGGCAGGAAGCTCAGCCGCAACGTGTCGATTTCAAAGACCGGACATGCCCGGGCCGCATTCTTCTGGTAGGCGCGGTCGATCGAATTGAGTCTCCAACGCGAACTTACGCCGCCCGCGGGCGGCGTTTTTTTGTTGGACCGCAGCCGGCGCGCGAGCGGCGGAGCGTGGCGTTCAGGCCACTGTCGCGCAACCCGCGCCCAGCGTTGCCGGGTCTTTGGCAGAGAAATTCTGCAGCACCGGGATGCCGTTCTTGATCGCGGTCATCTCCGCCATGATCGCCACGGCGATCTCGGCCGGCGTGCGCGCGCCGAGATATAGGCCGATCGGGCCGTGCAGCCGGGCGATTTCGCTGCTGCTCAGATCGAACAGCGACAATCTTTCGCGGCGCTTGTCGTTGTTGAGGCGCGAACCGATCGCGCCGATATAGAACGCCGGCGACTTGAGCGCCTCGAGCAATGCCATGTCGTCGAGCTTGGGGTCGTGAGTCAGTGTGACGACGGCACTGTGCGCGTCCAGCCGCAAACGTACGATCAGGTCGTCGGGCATCTCTCGTACCAGTTCGGTATTCGGCACATCCCATTCCTCGGCATACTCCTCACGCGGGTCGCAGACGATCACGTGATAGTCGAGCGCCACCGCCATGCTGGCGACATAACGGGAGAGTTGCCCGGCGCCGATCACGACCAGGCGAAAGCGCGGCCCATGGGACGTGATCAGGCGCTGGCCGTCGAATTCCAGCGCGGGCGTGCGGTGGCCCGGCACGATGCGAACCTCGCCGCTGGCCATATCCAGCTCGCGCACCACCAGGCGGTACTGGGCGATTGCCCCCAGCAGGTCCCGCAGCCGCGATTTCGCGCCGACCGGCTCGAGCACGATCTGCAGCGTGCCGCCGCATGGCAGGCCAAAGCGCTGTGCCTGTTCGGCCGATACGCCATAAGTGGTCAATTCGGGTGTGCTGCTCGGCCACTGGCCGCCGCGCACCCGATCCATCATGTCGTCCTCGACGCAGCCGCCCGAGACCGATCCTTTCAAGTGGCCGTCCTCGCGAATCACCAGCATCGAGCCCACTGGGCGAGGCGCCGATCCCCATGTGCGCACGACCGTGCCGAGGGTAACGAAATAGCCGGCCTCGGCCCATGCCGCCGCAGTTTTAAGAACCTCCAGATCGACGCTGTCCATGCGTTTCTCCCGCCGGAGCTCGCCCCCCAACGGAGCGTTCCGGAACACAATCGACGTACGCAGCCTGACGGCCGCACGTCCTACCCGAACCAGTATAGCGGCAAATCGCTCGCTGTATACCGTGGAATATACGGGGTCGGTAGCGCGAGGCGGTGGCCGCAGCCCGGGAAAATGCGCTTGCGTTGCGGCAGGCTTGGGACAACAATGAAAACTGCTTGTCGGTTCATGCCTTCACTAAAACCCTGAGGAGACACGCATGACAGTCAAGGTGTCCTTGACGGTCAACGGCCGCGCCGTGACCGCTGAAGTTCCTCCCGAAACCCTGCTGGTTCAATTCATCCGCGACAACCTCCGCCTGACCGGCACCCACGTCGGATGCGACACGTCGCAATGCGGCGCGTGCACGGTGCTGCTCGACGGCCGCGCGGTCAAGTCGTGCGCGATGCTGGCGGTGCAAGCCGACGGCGCCGCGCTGACCACCATCGAAGGGCTCGCTGCCGCGGATGGCACATTGCATCCGATGCAGGCGGCATTTCGCGAACATCACGGCCTGCAATGCGGTTTTTGCACGCCGGGCATGGTGATGAGCGCATGCGAGCTGGCCGGGCGCGAGCCGGCGCCGAGCGAAGCGGAGATTCGCCGCGCCCTGGAGGGCAATCTGTGCCGTTGCACCGGCTACCACAACATCGTCAAGGCGGTGCAGGCCGGCTTGGCGGCGATGGAGGGCTGACGCCATGACGACCGATCTCGCGGGCGGCATCGGCCATGCCGTGCGCCGCAAGGAAGACTACCGATTTCTCACCGGTGCCGGCCAATACACCGACGACGTCCAGATGGACGGCCAGACCTACGCGTACTTCGTGCGCTCGCCGTATGCTCACGCGCGCATTCGCGGCTACCGGCTCGACGCCGCGCGCCAGGCGCCCGGCGTGGTGGGGATTTTCACGGGCGAAGACATCAAGCGCGCGGGCATCGGCGGCTTGCCGTGCGGCTGGCTGATTACCGACGTGCACGGCCAGCCGATGAAGGAGCCGCCGCATCCGGTGCTGGCCATCGACACGGTGCGCTATGTCGGCGACCAGGTTGCGCTGGTGATCGCCCAGACGCTGGCGCAGGCGCGTGATGCGGCCGAGCTGGTCGACGTAGATTACGAGCCGCTGGATGCAGTGGTCGCGCCCGATGCCGCAGTGCGCAGCGGCGCGCCGGCGGTCCACGATATCGCGCCGGACAACGTGTGCTACGTGTGGAGCCTGGGCGACCAGGCGGCGGTCGACGCGGCGATGGCCAGGGCCGCGCATGTCACGCGCCTGGATTTCATCAACAACCGCCTGATTCCGAACGCGATCGAACCGCGCGCTGCGGTGGCGCACTACAGCCGCGCCGACGACAGCTACACGCTCTATGTCGCGAATCAGAACCCGCACGTCGAACGCCTGCTGATGGCCGCTTTCGTGCTGAACCTGCCCGAGCACAAACTGCGCGTGGTGGCCCCCGACGTGGGCGGCGGCTTCGGCTCGAAGATTTTCCTGTATGCCGAGGAAACCGCGCTGGTGTGGGCCAGCAAGCAGATCAACCGCCCGATCAAGTGGACCGCCGAGCGCTCCGAGTCGTTTCTTTCCGACGCGCACGGGCGCGACCACGTGACCACGGCCGAGCTCGGGCTCGACGCGAACGGCAAGTTTCTCGCCCTGCGGGTGCACACCAAGGCCAATCTGGGCGCCTACCTGTCGACCTTTGCCTCGAGCGTGCCGACCATCCTGTATGCGACATTGCTCGCCGGCCAGTACACCACGCCGGCGATCTTTTGCGAAGTCACGGGTGTTTTCACGCATACCGCACCGGTCGATGCCTACCGCGGCGCGGGCCGCCCCGAAGCGACCTATGTGGTCGAGCGCATCGTCGAGACCGCGGCGCGCGAGATGAAGATCGATCCGGTCGAGCTGCGGCGTCGCAATTTTGTCACGCAGTTCCCCTATCAAACGCCCGTGGCCCTGTGCTACGACACCGGCAATTACGGCGCCAGTCTCGACAAGGCGCTGCAACTGGCCGATGTCGCGGGTTTTCCCGCGCGTCGCGAGGCGGCCCGGCAGCGCGGCAAACTGCGCGGGTTGGGCTATTCGTGCTACATCGAGGCGTGCGGCCTGGCGCCGTCGAATATCGCCGGCCAGCTCGGCGCGCGTGCCGGATTGTTCGAGGCCGGCGAAGTGCGCGTGCATCCCACCGGCAAGGTGACGGTATTCACCGGCTCGCACAGTCACGGGCAGGGGCACGAGACGACCTTCACGCAGATCGTCGCCGACCGGCTCGGCATAGCCTACGAGGACGTCGACATCGTGCATGGCGACACCGGGCGCGTACCGTTCGGGATGGGCACCTATGGCTCGCGCTCGCTGGCGGTGGGCGGTTCGGCGATCGTCAAGGCGCTCGACAAGGTGATCGCCAAGGGCAAGAAGATCGCCGCGCACATGCTCGAGGCGGCCGAAGGCGACATCGAGTTCAAGGACGGCAAATTCAATGTCGCGGGCACCGACAAGGCGCTGCCGTTCGCACAGATCGCCCTGTCCGCCTATGTGCCGCACAACTATCCGCTCGAATCGCTCGAACCGGGGCTCGACGAGTCGGCCTTCTACGATCCGACCAATTTCACCTATCCGGCCGGCTGCCATATCTGCGAGGTCGAGGTCGACCCCGACACCGGCCAGACGGAGATCGTCGCCATGACCGCGGTCGACGACTTCGGCAACATCGTCAACCCGATGATCGTCGAGGGACAAGTGCATGGCGGCCTGGCGCAGGGCATTGGCCAGGCATTGCTCGAAGGGTGCGTCTACGATCCCGAGAGCGGACAGCTGCTCACGGGCTCCTACATGGATTACGCGATGCCGCGGGCCGACGATCTGCCCAGCTTCGCGGTGGATACCACCTGCACGCCCTGCACGCACAATCCGCTGGGCGTCAAGGGTTGCGGCGAGGCCGGCGCGATCGGCTCGCCGCCGGCTGTCATCAACGCGATCACCGACGCGCTGGGCGTGTTGCATCTGGACATGCCGGCGACGCCCGAGCGCGTGTGGCGTGCGCTGCAAACATCGTCCAATGGCCGTGCCTGAAGCGAGGGAGTCTCGATGAAATCATTCAACTACCATCGTCCGACCGATCTTGCCGATGCGGCGAAGTGGCTTGCCGCGCATCCCGAGGCCCGCCTGCTGGCCGGCGGTCAAAGCCTGTTGCCGGCGATGAAACTGCAGTTGGCCGCACCTTCCGACCTGATCGATCTGGGGGCGCTGGCCGCGCTCAAGGGTGTCCGCGTCGACGGCGCGCAGGTGGTGATCGGCGCGATGACCTCGCACGCAGCAGTCGCCGCATCGGCCGAGGTGCGACGGGCAATCCCCGCGCTGGCGGCGCTGGCCGACGGTATCGGCGACCGGCAGGTGCGCAATCGCGGCACCCTGGGCGGCTCGCTGGCCAATAACGACCCGGCCGCATGTTATCCGGCCGCAGTGCTTGGCCTGGGCGCGGTGGTGCGTACCGACCGGCGCGAGATCGCCGCTGACGACTTCTTTCTCGGCATGTACGAGACCGCGCTGGCGCCCGATGAAATCATCACGGCGGTAGCATTTCCCGTGCCACGCCGCGCCGCGTATCTGAAGTTTCGCCAGCCGGCATCGCGCTTCGCGCTGGTTGGCGTATTCGTCAGCGACGGACCGCAGGGCGTGCGCGTGGCGGTCACTGGCGCTGGCCCGTGCGTGTTTCGCGCAAGCGCACTCGAGGCAGCGCTGGGCAAGCAGTTCAGTGCCGATGCGTTGCGCGGCATTACGGTCGACCCGGCCATGCTGAACGCGGACATGCACGCCAGTGCCGACTACCGCGCGCACCTGATCCCGGTGCTGACCGGCCGCGCCGTCGCCGCGGCGCTGGCTGCATGAGCGAGGCGACCGGCACGCCGGGCCTGCCCGGCACGGTCGACGCGGTGCAGGCGGCGTTGGCCCGGACCGGCTACATCGCGCCGCGCAATCTGGCGACCACGATTTTTCTGGCGCTGCGCATGGGCCGGCCGCTGTTTCTCGAGGGCGAGGCCGGCGTGGGCAAAACGGAAGTCGGCAAGGCCCTGGCCGGCATGCTGGGGCGCCGGCTGATCCGCTTGCAATGCTATGAAGGGCTAGATATCTCGGCGGCCGCCTACGAGTGGAACTACGCGCGCCAGATGCTCGAGATCCGTCTGGCCGAGGCCACGCGTGCGGCGCCCTCGCTGGACAATCACGCACTGAGCGCGCATCTGTACAGCGAGACGTTCCTGCTCAAGCGGCCGCTCTTGCAGGCGCTGGAGGCCGACTCGGCCGGGCCGCCGATTCTGCTGATCGACGAACTCGACCGGGCCGACGAGCCATTCGAGGCTTTTTTGCTGGAGATCCTGTCGGACTTTCAATTGACCATTCCTGAATACGGCACGATCCGCGCGGCCGAGCCGCCGGTGGTGGTGCTGACCTCCAATCGCACGCGCGAGATTCATGACGCGATCAAGCGCCGCTGCCTGTATCACTGGGTCGACTACCCGAGCGCCGCGCGCGAACTGGAGATTCTGCAGCGCAAAGTGCCGGATGCGCCGGCTGTGCTGTCGCGCCAGGTGGTCGCGTTCGTGCACCGCCTGCGCGGCGCCGATCTGTTCAAATCGCCCGGCGTGGCCGAGACCATCGACTGGACCCGCGCCTTGACCACGCTTGATAGCCTGGTGCTCGACCCCGACACCATCGACGCAACGCTCGGCGCGCTGCTCAAATACCAGGACGATCTGCTGCGCGTGCAGGGCCAGGTTGCCGCCGATATGTTGCGAGACATTCAAGCCGGCGTGGCGCACGCTCCGCCGGGCGCGGTATCGTGACCGAGGCAGCGGCACCGGGCGGCAAGCTTGCCGGGAACCGGATGCATTTCGCCCGCGTGCTGCGCGCGGCGGGCGTGCCGGTTGGCCCGGCGCAGGTTGCCGATGCACTGGTCGCCGTGACGTTGATCGGCGTCGAGCGGCGTGATGACTGGTACGCCGCGCTGGCGGCGCTGTTTTTGACGCGGCACGAACAGCGGCCGCTGTTCGATCAGGCTTTCCACGTATTTTGGCGTGCGCCCGACCTGCTGGGGCAGGCGCAGCGCCTGCTCTTGCCGCAGATTGCGGGGCGCCTGCCGCGCACGCGCGAGCTCAGCCCGCGCCTGGCCCGCGCCCTCGCACCGAGCGGGCTCGAGCAGTCGGGCATTGGCGCGCCCGCCGAGCAGCGGGAATTCGATGCCGTGCTGGAGTTTTCCGCGCGGGAACGCTT
>JAGXBI010000168.1 GCA_018971155.1 Burkholderiales bacterium | reverse complement strand
GTCCCGATGGGGTATCTCCTTCCAGCCCAGATCGCTGTCGCGCAGCAACAGGCCCTGGGGCAGGTCGGCGGCGGCCACGCGCACGCGATCCATCGCCGCCGGCTTGGGCGGTCCGGGGTGCGAGGCGGCGATATAGAGCGCGCGCAGCACGAAAGCGCCGGCGGCCGCGACGATCAGCAATCCCGCAATTTTCAGAAAGCTCGACATAAGGGCAATCGCAGGAAGAAGGTTAAGCGGGCGACACGTGGGGCAGCAGCGGCAGCCACACCGCGGCGACGCCGCCGAGCGCGAGCGCCACGCCATATGGCACACCGCGGGTTGGAGCAAGCGGCAGCAGAAAGCTTGGCAAGCGCGCTTCGGACGCGCCATAGCAGGCGCGAATCGCCAGCAGCGCCAGGCCAAGCACCAATCCCGACAGAGAAACGATCAACAGGACGGGAACCGCCAGCAGCGGGCCCGCCCACAGAAAGATGGCCGCCGCGAACTTGGCATCGCCCCCGCCAAGCCAGCCAAAGCGGAAAAACAGCGCGCACAGCGCCAGGACGAATGCGCCCACCGCGAGATGCCTTGGCAGTTCGGTGCGAACACCGTGCGAGAGCAGGGCGAATGCAACATACAGGCCGGCCACCGCGAGCACCGCGCCGTTGGGCAGGCGCCGCGCGCGCAGGTCGGACAGCGCCAGCGCAATGAGCGCCAGGCAAGCGACCAGTCGCACCAAGTAAAGCATGGCAACCACCTGAAGTCATGAGAGCCGGAAGGGGGCGCCGCCAACAGCGCCCCGCCCGAAAAGCGCGAGCGATCGACTCGCTCGCCATACCGCTTCACATCGCTGCGGTGATCTTCGCCATCAGCGTGGTGAACAGGCCCGGCAAACCGCCGGTGCCGCTGAGCACTGCGCCGGCGGCCACCACGGCCACCACTACGATGCCGGCGAGAACCGCGTATTCGAGTGCAGTGACGCCGCGCTCGTCATGGGAGAGTGATTTGATGAATTGCAGCATGGAGTCCTCCATTCAATCAGTATGTGGCAATGAATCTCGCCTCGGTTTAGCATCGGCTGAGTCAGGGTTATCCAACTCACCGTAAACATCATCGGCAGCGCCGCGCGTTTCTTTAGTGGTTTCGCGAATGAATTTGACGAAACTCAAAGCGAGCTGCGCGATATTCCCCTGCCATGCCAAGGAGGGTAAAAAACACCTACAAAAGACACCTATAAACACCTACAAAAAACGCTGGGAAGCGGTTTTCACAGGGGTTCATCGAGCCATTGCAGAATAGCGCTGCCGACGGTGGCTCGATCGGTCGAAATGAAGTCAAAACCACGATCAGTTTGTGGCTTGTGCGGGACCGGGCGCGAGGGTGCTCGGGCAACACCGCGCGCCCGTTGGGCAAAGGGTTTGCGCCTTGGCCGCGGCCGAGTATGATGCCAAGGGTAAACCTGAGGATCGTGCACACTGCCGCGGCAGCGTGCACTGGGGCGCCAGGCGCCAATGCATGGGGGCAACAGATGGCAGGCAGCATGATGAGCGATGTCGATCGATGGTCGGGCCGGCCAGCCAGGCACGCGCGATCTCCATCACGATCTGCCTGCGAAAGACGCGCGAGTGCACGGCCGGTTCGGTCGTATTAGGAGCTTCGCGTGCGCGCCCTGTTCGGCCTGCTGCTGGGCTATGCGATTCTCGTCGCGGGCAATAGCCTGCTGACCACCCTTGTGTCGCTGCAACTGCTGCACGGTCAATGGACCTCGCTGACGGTCGGGCTGGTGCAGTCGTGCTATTACGTCGGCTTCATCCTTGGCGCGCCGCTCGCCGGGCGGCTCGTGACGCATGTCGGGCAGCACCGCGCGTTTGTCGCGTTCGGCGCGCTTGGCACGCTCAGCGCGCTGGGTTTTGCGCGATTCGATGCTCCGGCGGCATGGGCGCTGCTGCGCACGATCTCCGGCGTGAGCATGGTGTTTATCTTCACCTCGCTCGAGAGCAGCATCAATACCGCGGTTCGCAATAGCGAACGCGGCCGGGCCTTTGGTACCTATCTGGTGGTGACTTACGTTGGCGTGAGCGCCGGGCAGTTCCTGCTGGGCACGACGCAGGCGGCCGGTGCATTGCAATGGCTGATGGTGGCGGGCCTGCTGGCGGGTTCGGTGATTCCGGCCGCGTTGCTCGGAAGCTGGATCGTGCCGCAGGCGGAACGGCCGGCAGCGCCGGCGCTGGCGTCCGGTGCGGTGGGCATTTCCGACGGGCATGTAGGGGCGGGGCCGTTGCCTGCGCCGTTGCCCTCGGCGCGCGCCCAGGCGCGCGCGCTCGACGGGTTGCACGAACTGTGGGATGCCGCGCCGCGCTGCGTGCCGGCGTGCGTGATAGCGGGGTTGCTGTCGAGCGCGTTCTACGCGATGACGCCGGTTTATCTGACGCGCATCGGCTATGGCAACGCGGCTATCGCGCAGGCCATGGGCATCGCCCTGATCGGCGCCTTGCTGGCGCAATGGCCGGTGGGCCGCTGGTCGGATTTCAGCGAGCGTCGGACCATCCTGTGCGCGCTGGCAATCATGACTGCGCAGGCCAGCGCGGTGCTGGTGGTGGCGCGCTCGCACGTGGTGGTCGACGCGACCCTGTTTGTTTACGTCTCGCTGATCTTCTCGCTGTATGGCGTGATCGTGTCGGATGTGAACGATCGCATCAACCCCGGCAAGCGGGTGGCGGTCAGCGCCGCCTTGTTGCTGATGTTTTCGCTCGGCGGCAGCGCCGGCCCGGCCGTTGCCGCGGTCTGCATGCGCGTGCTCGGCTCCGGTGGACTGTATGTGTTTACGCTCGCGGTGACTGCCGGCCTGGCCTGGCTGATGCGCCCACGCCAGGCGTTGGCCGCGGCGCTGTAGCAGGCTCGGGCGAGTGGCGCGGCGTCAGCCGCGATAGCCCATCGCGCGCGAGATTTCCAGCGCGCGCGCCTGCACGTGCGGCGCGAATTCCTTCATGTGCTTCGGGCTGAGCCGTTCGATCGGGCCGGAAATGCCAAGCGCGGCAATCGGCTGATCGAGGCCGTTGAAGACTGCCGCGGCGACACCGCCCACGCCTTCGCGCCATTCGCCGCGATTGATCGAGTACCCCAGGCGCGCGACCTTGCGCAATTCGTCATGCAGGGTCGGCAGCGCGGTGATGGTCTGCGGCGTGTGCCGCACGAGCCGATCGACATAGCGCTCGAGATAGCCTTCCGGTTGGTACGCGAGCAAGGCCTTGCCGGTGGCCACCGCATAGGCGGGGCCGCGTCCGCCGACCATCGAGTAGGCGCGGATCGGCTGCGCGCTGTCGATTTTTTCGATGTAGACCACGTCCAGCCCATCGAGCACCGACAGATGGACCGTTTCGCCGGTCAGGTCGGCCAGCGCGCGCATCGCCGGCAGCGCGACCTTGCGCACGTCGAGCTGGGCGAGTTGCCGTGCGCCGAGCTCGAACAGGCGAATCGTGCCGCGATAGCCGCCGCTCTGCTCGTCCTTGACCACGTAGCCCGCGTGCATCAGCGTTTGCAGCGTGCGATGGGTGTTGCTGCGCGTGAGGCCGACGCGCGCGGCCAATTCGTCGATGGTCCTGGGCTGGTGCGCGACGTCGGTGACGGCTTCGAGCACCATGAGCCCCTTGAGCAGTGTCTTGTCCATGGGGAGGCGTCCTGAGGGTGCGGCAGTCTAGCACGGCAGGCAGAGCGTATAGAGAAACCAGTTCCATCCGCCCCCGGTAGTGCGCACCGCTGCCGCCGTCGACAAATCAGGTCGGATCGTATTGCGTGCGCACCGGCCTCGCCATACCTAGCGCCGGGCCGCGGCTTTATACACTGCGGCTCGCTCGCGCTTGCCTACGGCGGCTACTACAACGATCAACTCGCTGTCACGTACTTCGTAGACCAGGCGATAGCCTGCGTTGCGCAATTTGATCTTGTAACGATTCGCATGTCCGCTTAACTTCGCGCTGGGCACGCGCGGGTTGGCCAGCCGCTCGCCTAACTTGGCCTTGAAGTGTTCCCGGGTCGACGCATCGAGTTTGCGCCATTCCGTCAGTGCCTCGTCGAGAAAGCCCAGCTCAAAGCTCATCGAGCGTTACTTTGATGACTGGTTGGTCGGCGCGAGCATCGGCGATGACATTCAACTCCATGTCTTCGATTTTTTCCATCAACGCTTCATAAGCTTGCGCCGGCACGCAGTAGAAGGCCGGTTCATTGCGATTGAGAATCGCAACCGGCAGCCCGTCGCCAGCGGCTACGGTCCCCATGGGGTTGCGCTTGAGCTCAGAGACGCTGGCGGTGGTCTCGGCGAGAATACGATGTGGCATGATTTTTAATCAGTGCTTTTAATGGTGCTGATTGTAGCACCATTAAAAGCATTTTTTAGTGCTGGCCAGCCGCGCCACCGCCCCTCAGGGCATTGCCGGCATTGACCTCGACTCACTTGTTTGCAAGTCCCCGCGCACCACGACCAGCGTGGCGATCAGCGCGAGCACCGCGCCGGCGGCCAGCCAGGCGCCCGGCATCGCCTTGTTGCCGGTGGTATGGATCAGCGCCGTGCAGATCGCCGGCGTGAAGCCGCCGAAAATCGCCTGGGCCAGACTGTAGGCCAGCGAGAAACCGGTGCCGCGCACATTGGCCGGAATGATCTCGGTGAGCGTGACCACCAGCGAGGCCTGGTACGTCGCATACAGCACGGCGAATGCCACTTCCACCAGCAGCAGGCTGCCGAACGACGGGGCGCCGATCAGCCAGCGCATCATCGGATAAGCGGCCACGGCGATTGCCAGCGACGCGCCGATCAGCATGGGGCGGCGGCCGACCCGGTCGGAGACGATGGCCATGACCGGAATCATCGTGAAAGTCGTCAGCGCCACGCAGATCGTGACCCAGAAGGTGTCGATCGGCTTGAGGCCGAGTTCGACCCGGCCGAAGGTGGGCGTGTAGGCGGTGATCAGATAAAACATGATGCTGGTAAGGGTGACCAGCAGCATCGACCAGAAGATGATCTTCCAGTTGGCGCCCAGCGAGCGGAACAGTTCGCCCGCGCTTTGCCGCTTTTGCGCCTTGAAGACGTGCGACTCTTGCACCGAGCGGCGAATCCAGAACAGCACCGGAATGATCCCGCAACCGAACAGAAACGGAATGCGCCAGCCCCAGGCGAGCATTTGCGCGTCGCTCAACGAAAAGCGCAGCACCACGCCCAGCACGGCCGCCAGCAACACCGAAATCTGCTGACTGGCGGACTGCCACGAGACAAAGAAGCCGCGCCGGCCCGGCGGCGCGATTTCCGACAGGTACACGGAAACGCCGCCCGATTCGGCGCCTGCCGAGAAACCCTGCAGCAGGCGGCCGAAGATCACCAGCGCCGGCGCAGCGATGCCGATGGCGGCGTAGCTGGGTGTGAGCGCGATCAGCAGCACGCCGATCGACATCAGGCCGAGGGTGAGAATCAGCCCGGCGCGCCGCCCGTGGGTATCCATATACGAGCCAAGCACGATGGCGCCGAGCGGGCGCATCAGGAATCCCATGCCGAAGGTTGCCAGCGACAGCATCAGGGAGACGAACGGGTCGTGCGCGGGGAACATGGCCTTGGCGATCGCCGACGCATAGAACCCGTACACCATGAAATCGTACATCTCGAGGAAATTTCCGCTGACCACGCGGAATACGGCGCCGGCGCTGGCTTGTCTGGTCGATGGCGTCTGCATCACGGTCGATATCTCCTGGTTATAAGCATGCTTTCATTGAATCCTATTATGTAGGATGCGTGTTTTATATTTTGGTTTACAGGATACTGGCACCGTTGCACAATACGAGTCAAGCGGCAATTGCGGCAGTCATCAAATCAACAGATGAGGATCGAGATGGAAGCACCACTGCAGGGCATTAGGGTGATCGAGTTCTGTAACGTCGCCGCGGGACCGTATTGCGGCATGTTGCTGGGCGATATGGGTGCCGACGTGATCAAGGTCGAGCACCCCGGGGGCGGCGACACGCTGCGCGCGTGGCCGCCGATTTCCGACGGCTTCAGCGAAAACTTCGCGTCGCTCAATCGCAACAAGCGCTCGGTCACGCTGGACCTGAAGGCGCCGGCGCAGGCCGCGCAGGCGCGCGAGCTGATCCGCTCGGCCGATGTGGTCATCGAGAACAACCGGCCGGGCGTGATGAGCCGGCTCGGTCTGGGCTATGAAGACGCCCGGGGGCTCAATCCACGCATCGTGTATTGCTCGATTTCGGCCTATGGCCAGAGCGGTCCGCGCGCGCAGGAGGGCGGCTTCGACCTGACCGTCCAGGCCATGAGCGGCATCATGAGCGTGACGGGCGAGCCGGGCGGCGCACCGGTCAAGTGCGGTGTGCCGCTGGCGGATTTTTCGGCCGGGCTGTATGCGGCGTTCGCGGTCGTCTCGGCCTTGCGGGGCGTGGCCACGAGCGGGCAGGGCACGCATATCGACGTGCCGATGCTGGGCGCGACACTGGCCATCGCGGCGTTGCAGACCTCGGAATATTTCGGCACCGGCAACGACCCGGTGAAGCTCGGCTCGGCCCATCCGCGCAATGCGCCTTATCAGGCCTTCAAGGCGCGCGACACCTATTTCGGTATGGCAGCGGGCAACGACGCGCTGTGGCGTGCGGTGTGCGAGGTGATCGGGCGCCCCGAGCTGGCGGGCGATGCACGCTTTACCAGCACCACGTTGCGCGCGCGCCATCAGGTCGAATTGCGCGTACTGCTCGAAGACATCTTCGCCGCGGCCGACGCCGCGCAGTGGCTCGAGCGTTTTCGCGCCGCCGGGGTGCCGTGCGCGCCGATCAATACGTATTCGGAAGTGCTGGCCGACGCTCAGGTCGAGCATATGGGCTGGGTGCAGCCCCTGACGCTGCCCAACGGCGTCGCAACCAGGACGTTCGGCTCGCCGATCCGCTTTTCCGGCCAAACGCCGGCCATCCGCCTGCGCCCGCCGGCGCTCGGCGAGCACAACGAGGCGTTGCTCGGCGAGCTGGTCGCGGCGGCTGCCGCTCCTGTCACGGAGGACCAGGCATGATCCTGACGATCGACAGGCAGACGACCCATTGGTCGATTACGCTGAACCGGCCCGACAAGCTCAATGCGCTGTCGGCGGAGATGGTCGAGGCGCTGATCGACGCGCTCGATGCCGCGGCGGCGGCCCAGGTGGCGGCAGTGTCGCTGCAGGGCGAAGGACGCTGCTTCAGCGCCGGGTTCGATATGAGCGAGGTCGAGCAGCACAGCGAAGGGGATTTGCTGCTTCGCTTCGTGCGCATCGAACAATTGCTGCAGCGCGTGGCCGGTGCACCGTTTCTCACGGTGGCGCTGGCGCACGGGCGCAATTTCGGCGCGGGGGTCGATCTGATCGCCGCATGCAACCTGCGCGTGGCGGCGCCCGGCACGACGTTCCGGATGCCGGGGCTGCAGTTCGGGCTGGTGCTGGGCTCTGCCCGTCTGGCGCGCATCGTCGGTGTGCGCGAGGCCCAGCGTCTGCTGGAGACCTCGGCGACGTTCGACGTCGAGCGCGCATTGCGCAACGGTTTTATCGAACAGGTGGCGGCGCCCGAACAGTTCGCCGAAGTGCGGGCCGAGGCCGTGGCGCGCGCCACGGCATTGCCGGCGGCAAGCCGCGCGCAGTTGCTCGCCGTGCTGCGCGCATCCGAGTTCGCCCAGGCCGACGCCGAGCTCGCCGCGCTGGTGCGCTCGGCCGCCGTGCCCGGGCTCAAGCAGCGCATCGATGCCTACCGGCATCCGGCGAGTGCCGGCCAGCCGGGCAAGGCATCGACCCAGGCCCAACGTTCCTAGATCGCAAGGAGCTCCCATGAGTTCAGGTTTTCCCGATAAAAACAAGCGCGTGACGCTGGAAGCGCTCGCGGCGCTCGTG
>JAGXBI010000167.1 GCA_018971155.1 Burkholderiales bacterium | reverse complement strand
ACGTACCAGGTCATGCGCACGATATGCGACGGTCGCGCCCCACCCTCGGCCAGCACCGCCACGATGTTCTCCAGCGTCTGCCTGACCTGCTGGCCGAAGTCGTCGCTTTCGAACTGCTGCTCGGCGTTCCAACCGATCTGGCCGCCCACGAAAATCATCCGGCTGCCGGGCGTCATCTCACACATCACGCCATTGGCGTAGCCTCGGGGTTTTGCCCAGCTGGGCGGTTGCAGCATTTGCATCGACTTACTCCACTTCAAAAGAATCGTTCTCGACCAGATCGCCGCCCAGCGCGGCGCGCATTTCCTCCGGCCACGGCACCGCGCGGGCACTCCGCAAATCCATCAGCACGATCACCAGTTCGGCCTGCACCCGCACGTTGCCGTCGCTGCCGGCAAAGCGGATCGCCAGGGTGGCTGAACTATTGCCCAGCCGCACGACCGCCACGCTGCACTCGAGCACATCACCCAGCCTGCTGGGCGCGGCAAACCGGCATTGCGCATTGACCGTCGGAATACCCTTGCCGCGCACGTCGTGCAACTCGGCAAACGACACGCCAATACCGTCGGCAAACCAGTCCTCGACCAGATCGTTCATCAGTTCGAAATAACGCGGATAAAACACGATCCCGGCCGGATCGCAGTGCCGAAAACGTATGGTGATCGGCCTGACAAAAGGTTGTCCCATCTTGCTGTTCCTTAGCTCTGGCGTAACTTGAAGCGCTGCAGCTTGCCCGTCTCGGTGCGTGGCAGCGCATCCATGAACTGAATCGCGCGTGGATATTTATAGGGCGCGATGGTCGCCTTGACGAACGCCTGCAACGCCTGCGTCATCGCCTCGTCACGCGCATACCCGGGCTTGAGCACGACGTAGGCCTTGACGATCTGCCCGCGCGCGTCGTCCGGCACGCCGATCACGCCGCATTCGGCGACCGCCTCGTGCCGCAACAGCGCTGCCTCGACTTCCGGTCCGGCGATGTTGTAGCCGGCCGAGACGATCATGTCGTCGGAGCGCGCCTGGTACGCGTAATACCCATCTTCGTCGGCAATGAAGGTGTCGCCCGGCAGATTCCAGCCTTGCTTGACATAGTTCTTCTGGCGCTCGTCGGCCAGATAACGGCATCCGGTCGGCCCCTTGATCGCGAGCTTGCCGACCTGGCCCGGCGGCAGGGGATTCATCTCGTCGTCGACGATCTGCGCGATATAACCGGGCACCACTTTGCCGATCGTGCCCGGCCTGACATCGGCCCCGGCGCTGGAGATGAAGATATGGATCATTTCGGTGCCGCCGATGCCGTCGATCATCTCGATACCGGTGGCCTGCTTCCAGAGTTGGCGTGTCGCATCGGGCAGCGCCTCGCCGGCCGACACGCTTTTCTTCAGGCTGGCGATGTCGTGGCTCGCCACCAGTGGCGCCATCTGCCGGTAGAACGTCGGTGCGGTGAACACGATCGTGGCGCGAAAGTCCTGGATCGTCTGCAGCAAAGTCTCCGGGGTCAGTTTTTCGAGCAGCACGGTCGAGGCGCCGACTCGCAGCGGGAAGGTCAGCAACCCGCCGGTGCCGAACGTAAACGCCAGCGGCGGCGTGCCGCAGAAAATATCCTGCGGGCCCGGCTTCAAAACATGGCGAGGAAACAGATCGCACATCGCCAGCACATCGCGATGAAAATGCATGGTGCCCTTGGGCTGGCCTGTCGTGCCGCTGGTGAAGGCAATCAGGCACACATCGTCGTCGGCCGTATCGCACGCCGTAAAAGTCTCCGGCTTGCCCACCAGCCGAGCGTCCAGCGAGCCCGGCGTGCCGTCGTTGAAATACAGCACCTGGGCCAGATCGGCACAGTGGTGCTCGTGGCCTTCGGTACGGCAGAACTCCATCTCGTCCTTCAGACGCACATCGCACAATGCCGCGGTGATTTCCGCCTTGTCGATCATCTGCTTGAGTTCTTTGGCGCGCAGCAACGGCATGGTCGGCACGGCCACCAGTCCGGCCTTGATGATCGCCAGCCAGCAAGCCGCCATCATCAAATTGTTAGGTCCGCGCAACAGCACCCGGTTGCCCGGCACCAATTGCAGGTCATCGATCAGTACATGAGCAATGCGATCGACCAGCACGCGCAATTCGCGATAGGTCGTGGTCACCGGCCTGCCTTCGTGCACGGTATGGATCGCCGGCCGCTCGGCATGCCCCGCCGCCACCATCTTGTCGAGCAACTCGACCACGCAATTCAGGCGCGCCGGATACGTCACGTCCGGGTTGTCCAGCAGGAACTCCGGCCACTGATCGGCGGGCGGCAGGTGGTCCCGCGCATAAGTGTCGAGATGTCCGGTGCGGTGCATATCAATCTCCTTGATCGGTTGGCAGCTTTCTCGGGAGCTGTTTAACGTTAGGCGCCCGGGGCGTCCTCAGGCATCTTTGAGCAATTCGCGGGCGATGATGAGCTTCTGCACCTCGGTCGCGCCTTCGTAGATGCGCAGCGCGCGGATTTCCCGGTACAGCCGCTCGACCACGTTGCCGCGCATCACCCCGGCGCCCCCAAACATCTGCAGTGCGCGGTCGATCACGCGTTGCGCCTCCTCGGTGGCGAACATCTTGGCCATCGCCGCCTCGCGCGTGGTGCGTTGGCCTTTCACGTCGCGCAGCCAGGCGGCCCGATAGGTCAACAACGCGGCGCCGTCCACGGCCGTCGCCATCTCGCCGAGCGCCGCCTGCGTCAATTGGAAATCTGCCAGGGTGTGGCCGAACATCTCGCGCGACTTCGCGCGCGCGACGCCTTCATCGAGCGCACGCCGCGCGAAGCCAAGCGCGGCTGCCGCCACGGACGCGCGAAAGATATCCAGCGTCATCATCGCCAGCTTGAAACCCTGGCCGGGCTCGCCCAACAGGCAATCGGCGGGCACCCGGCAATCGGCAAAGCGCAACCGCGCCAGCGGATGGGGCGCGCATACGTCGATGCGCTCGGCAACGCTCAACCCAGGCGAATTCGCATCGACCACGAACGCCGAAATGCCGCGTGCGCCCGGCGCTTCGCCGGTACGGGCGAAAACGCAATAGAAATCGGCAATCCCGCCGTTGGAAATCCATGTCTTCTCGCCGTTGAGCACAAAGTGCTCGCCATCGCGCACCGCGGTGCATTGCAGCGCCGCCACATCGGAGCCCGCCTCGGGCTCCGACAGCGCGAACGCGGCAATCGCCTCGCCGCGCGCCACCCGGGGCAGATACCGGGACTGCACTGCTGGCCGGCCGGCCAGCGTAATCGCGCCGCTGCCCAGGCCCTGCATCGCGAAGGCAAAGTCGGCCAGCCCGTCGTGCCGTGCCAGCGTCTCGCGAGCCAGGCACAGCGAACGCGAGTCGAGCTGCTCGAGCGCGCCGCCGTGCGCGGCCGGCACGCAGTATTTCAGCCAGCCCGCCGCGCCCAGTTGGCGCACCAGCGCCACGCAGGCCGCATCGGTATCGCCGTCGTGATCGACGTGCAGCTCGCGCGCGCACCAATCGTCCAGCGCCGCGGCCATGGCGCGGTGCGAATCATCGAGAAACGGCCAATCGAGAAACTGCGTATCGCTCATCGTCTGGATCTCCTCGCCGCCTCAATCGCCCTGGAATACCGGTTTTTGCTTCGCCACGAAAGCCTCGTAGGCACGCCGGAAATCCTGGGTCTGCATGCAGATGGCCTGCGCCTGCGCTTCGGCTTCGATCGCCTCGTCGACACCCATCGCCCATTCCTGGTGCAGCAGTTTCTTGGTCACGCCATGCGCGAAGGTCGGCCCGGCCGCCAGTTGCGCGGCCAACGCCTGGGCTTGCGCGAGAACCTGGTCGCCGGCGTGCAAGGCGTTGAAGAAGCCCCACTGCAAGCCCTCCTCGGCGCTCATCGAGCGGCCCGTATAGAGCAGCTCGCTCGCGCGGCCCTGCCCGATCATGCGCGGCAGCAAGGTGCAGGCGCCCATGTCGGCACCAGCCAGACCCACGCGGGTAAACAAAAAGGCTGTCTTGGCCTGCGGCGTGCCCAGCCGCATATCGGAGGCCAGCGCAATCATCGCGCCGGCACCTGCGCAAATACCGTCGACCGCGCTGACGATCGGCTGAGGGCATGCGCGCATCGCCTTGACCAGGTCGCCGGTCATGCGCGTGAATTCGAGCAGTTCCGGCATGCGCATTTGCGTGAGCGGCCCGATGATTTCATGGACGTCGCCGCCCGAACAGAAATTGCCGCCCGCGCCGCTGATCACCACGACCTTGATATCGGTGGCGTAGGCCAAATTGCGAAACAGATCGCGCAACTCCGCGTAGGAGTCGAACGTCAGGGGGTTCTTCTTCTCGGGCCGGTTCAGCGTGATGTGCGCAATACTCGGCTTGCCGTTCGCGTCGGCGGCGACCGACCAGAGAAAATGCTTGGGTTGATAGTCCGCAAACGGACGCTTGTGGTGCGCCATGGTGAGGGCCACATCGCTCATCGGGAAAGCCTCCAATAAAAATTCGGGATCAGCCGACCATCACTTCGCCGCCGGCCACCGCAATCGCCTGCCCGGTGATCGCCTGCGCGCTCGGCAGGCACAGCCATGCCACGGCGTCGGCCACCTCCTCGGGCTGCACCATGCGGCCCTGGGGATTGCGGCGCGTCAGTTCCTCGCGCGCCTGGGCTTCGGTCCGGCCGGTCTTGGCGACGATGTTGGCGACCGCCTCCTGCACGATGTCGGTTTCCGTGTAGCCGGGACACACGGCATTGACCGTGACGCCGCGCTTGGCGACTTCCAGCGCCAGCGCGCGGGTCAGGCCGACCACGCCGTGCTTGGCCGCGCAATAGGCAGCGACATAGCCGTAGCCGGTCAGCCCCGCCGTGCTGGCAACGTTGACGATGCGCCCCCAGCCCGCTTCAAGCATGGTCGGCAGGGCCGCCTGCGTACAGTGAAAGGTGCCGCTGAGATTGACGTCGAGCATGCGCTGCCAAAGCGCCGCCTCGGTTTTCAGAAACGGCGTCGCGGCGGCCTGGCCGGCGTTATTGACCAGCAGCGATACCGGCCCGAAGGCGGCTTCGGCCTTCGCGAAGGCAGCCCGCACCGTCGATGCGTCGGTCACGTCGGCCGTCACGTAGATGGCTTCGCCGGTCTCGCGCAGCGCGCGCGCGCCTGCCTCCAATGTGTCGACCGAGCGGCCGAGTAGCGTAATGCGGGCGCCATGCGCCTGCAGGCAGCGGGCAATGGCCGCACCGATGCCGCGCCCCCCGCCGGTGATCAGGGCATGCCGCCCCGCCAGGGCCGGCGTCGTGCCGGCGTTTGTCGATTGGTTCATTTGCCGATTTGCTGCGCGTATTGCGCCGCGCGCTCCAGGTTGGTTTCAAGTTGACGCTTGCCGGCGACATATTGACTCGGCCAGGCGATCTCCTTGTAGCCGATCCTGGCGGCTTCGTGCAAGGTCCAGAACGGATCGGCCAGATGCGGCCGGGCCAGCGCGCACAGGTCGGCGCGCCCCGAGGCGATGATGCTGTTGACGTGATCGGCCTCGAAAATCGCCCCGACGGCGATGGTCGGAATATGTGCCTCGTTGCGCACGCGGTCGGCGAACGGCGTCTGGAACATCCGGCCGTAGACCGGCTTTTCCGCCTTGCTGACCTGGCCCGACGAACAATCGATCAGATCGGCGCCGGCCGCCTTGAAGGCGCGCGCGATCGCCACCGCGTCGTCGGCGGTGATGCCGCCCTCGACCCAGTCATGCGCCGAGATTCTGACCGACATAGGCTTGTCGTCGGGCCACACGGCGCGCACTGCATGGAACACCTCGAGCGGATAGCGCAGACGGTTCTCGAGGCTGCCGCCATAAGCGTCGGTGCGATGGTTGGTCAGCGGCGAGATGAAACTCGACAACAGATAGCCGTGCGCGCAGTGCAGCTCGAGCCAGTCGAAGCCGGCCTCTTGCGCGCGCCGTGCGGCCGCGACGAAATCGTCCTTTACGCGCGTCATGTCCGCTTCGTCCATCGCGCGCGGCGTTTGCGAGACGCCTTCGATATACGGCAGCGGCGAGGCCGAAATCAGCGGCCAATTGCCGGTGGCAAGCGGCTGATCGATCCCTTCCCAGGCCAGCCGTGTCGATCCCTTGCGCCCGGCATGGCCGATCTGCATGGCGATCCTGGCCTCGCTGTTGGCATGCACGAATTCGACGATGCGCCGCCATGCTGCGGTCTGCTCGTCGTTCCACAGCCCCGGGCAACCCGGGGTAATGCGCGCATCGGGCGACACGCAGGTCATTTCCGCTACCACCATGCCAGCCCCGCCCAACGCGCGGCTGCCCAGGTGTACCAGATGAAATTCGCCGGGCACGCCGTCGCGCGCCGAATACATGGCCATCGGCGACATCACGATACGATTCTTCAGCCTCACGCCGCGCGCCTGGAACGGGGTGAACATCGGCGGAATCACCTGCTGCGACGGCTGGCGCTCGACACCGGCGCGGCGCGCCAGCCAGTCTTCATAAGCCTCGACGTATCGCTTGTCGCGCAACCGCAGGTTTTCGTGCGAAATCCGCTGCGAGCGCGTCAGCAGGGAATAGGCGAATTGTTCCGGCTCGAACGCGGCGTAGCGCTCGACGCTTTCGAACCACTCGGTGGAGTTGCGCGCCGCATTCTGGATCTTGAGCACTTCGACGCTGCGAATTTCCTCGTACTTGCTCAGCGCATGCGGCAAGTCGTCGGTGCCGAACTCACGGAAGCAATCGGCCAGTTGAATGGCGTCCTCGAGCGCGAGCTTGGTGCCCGAGCCGATCGAGAAATGCGCGGTGTGGGCCGCATCGCCCATCAACACCACCGGCACCGATTTGCCGTCGAGCTGGTTCCAGTGCACCCAAGTGTTGCAAATCACGCGCGGGAAGCGGATCCAGATGGCCGAACCGCGCAGGTGCTTGGCGTTGTTGAGCAGCTTGTGCCCGCCCAAATATTTGGAGAACAGGCGCTCGCAATAGGCAATGCCCTCTTCCTGGCTCATTTCGTCGAGCCCGGCCTTTTTCCAGACATCTTCCGGCGCCTCGACGATGAAGGTCGACGTTTCATCGTCGAACTGATAGGCATGCGCCTGAAACCAGCCATGCTCGGTTTGCTCGAACGCAAAGGTAAATGCATCGAACCGCTGATGGGTGCCGAGCCAAACGAAACGGCACTTGCGCACATCGATGTCGGGATGGAACGTATCCTGGTAACGCGTGCGGATACGGCTGTTCAGGCCATCGGAGGCGATCACCAGATCGGCGCCGTACTGCCGGGCGATTGCCTGATCGTCGCTCACCTCGTTTTCGAACACCAGTTCGACACCCAGCGCCTCGCAGCGCGCCTGCAGAATATTGAGCAGCTTCTTGCGGCCGATGCCGATGAAGCCGTGGCCGCTCGAGCGCAGCGTACGGCCCTTGAAATGAATGTCGATATCGTCCCAGTGATTGAAAGCGGCGTTGATTTGCTCGGCGCTCTCGGCATCGGCCGTCACCAGGTTGTCCATCGTGGCGTCGGAAAACACCACACCCCAGCCAAAAGTGTCATAAGGGCGATTGCGCTCGATCACCACGACGCGATGGGCCGGATTGCGGCGCTTCATCAAAAGCCCGAAATACAAGCCCGCCGGGCCGCCACCGATGCATACGATGTTCATTGCGCTTCCTCCATCTTGCCAAGACACTGGGCCGGCCTCAACGGCTCGGCGCGTTTAATTAATCCATAAATATTTTATGCTTAAAATAATAATCCAAAATTTCGCCAGATACAAGTCCCGCAAGCACCAGGCACTCGGGCGACGCTCCCAGCGGGCGGGCGAGCATGCCAGGCATGCGGCGCGGACGCCGCGCCCGGCCCCGGCCTCAGCCGGCCTGCACGGCGTCGCGAATCAGTTGCAGCGCGGCGGGATCCTCG
>JAGXBI010000166.1 GCA_018971155.1 Burkholderiales bacterium | reverse complement strand
GGCCGTACCTTGGGAGAGACCTGGGTGGCGTCCGGCGCGACGCCTGGCGTCGCCGGCGCCGGGCGCGACACGACGTACGGCAGCAGGCGGTAAGCGGCCTCGGGCCGATGCTCGTCGTGCAAAACCAGTTGGCTCACCTGCGCCTCGCCCAGCCGGGCATTCAGGCGCTCGATCAGACGCACGAACTCCTGGCGCGCACGGCCTGGCTCCGGCAACAGGCTGGCGTTGCCCGGCTCGTGCGGCACCACCTGGCTGACGCACAGGCGCAACTCCAGCACCGGCGTCTCGAGGCGATGCCGCGCCAACTGTTCCTTGAGCACATTCAGCAGGTGCGCCGGCGCCACGCCGGGTTCGGCCAGCCGCACCATCATGCGTGTCGGCGCTAATGTACGGCGTCCCAGCGGTTCGTGTTCCAGCACCAGCTCATAGGCTTGCACCGCCTGGTGGTGCGCCGCGAGCCAGCCCGCCATCTGCACCAGCAGGCGCCGCGCGCCGAACAGCAGCGTCTCGACCTGGGTGGTACGGGCCGGCAGCGCGAGCTGCGCTTCGAACTGCAGGGGCGCCAGGAACCAGGCCGGCGTCTCAGGCGCGTCGCCATAAGCCCGCGCCAGCTCATCCACCAGCGCCTGGGCACAGCGCCTGACCAACCCCGCGCGCGGCAAACGGCGCAGGTCGGCCAGGCGGGCGCAGCCCAGCTGCTCGAGCCAGGCAAGATGCGGCGCGGCCTCATTCAGCAGCGACGCCGGCACATCGTCGAGCAGCGCGCGCAGTTGCGCCAGATCGGTCGCATGGCGATGCTGCCGGCTGTCGCTGTGGCGTGCCAGCAGCCAGGCGCCGGTGGCTGTCGGCGCCACGGCCAGGCGCGACGCATGGCCGAGCAGCCGGGCCGTCTGCCCGACCTGGCGGCACAGCGCGCTCAGGCCGCCAAACAGGCGCAGGCTGGCCGATACCTCGACCAGCACCACGTGCTCGCCAGCCAGCACGACTTGCGGACTGAAGCGCAACAGGGCCAGGGCCACGGTCTCCAGCAGCCGTTGCTCGCCCTGCGTGTCGCGCTCGCGCAGGATCGCATCGGGCAGCAAGGCCAGCGCCCCGGCCCGCCGCAAACCCGGCACGATGCCCGCCTGCCGGGCCGCGGCACTCGCCATGCGCACGCGCTCGCCGTCCATCACGACCAGCGCATCGGAGGCGGTGCTCCCCGTCATGCCGGCGGCCTCGTCAGGCGGCAAGATCGGTCGAAAGACCTCGAGGATGAGCCAGGGCAAGTGCAGTGCAATCCAGCAGCGCATGGAGGCCTCCTGAATCCAGGGAAAGAACGGTATCGGAGCGCGGCGGCCCCAGTTTTGGATGATGCGCCGGCAAGTCCAGCCGCAGCGGCATGCCACGGGCCGGTCCCCGGCGCTTGTGGAAATGAATCAGCAGGCCGCTGCCCGGCGCCGGCTCGAGCGCCAGCCGCAACGGCGCGGGCGAGGACGAGGCCAATGCCTGGGGTTGACGCACGACCCAGGCCAGCGCATCGCTGCCGGCGGCAGCCAGTTGCAGGCGGCGCAACTGATCGGCGCGGGCCTGCGGCAACCAGGCCAGGACCGCGCCGCAGCTGGCGCTTTTGAGCGCCTGCTCGGCCGCCCAGAGATCGTCGGCCGCCGGCGGCGCTGCGGCGCCGGATGGCGCTCGGGCGTGTACAAGCACCAGATGGCGCAGGTCGACACCGGCGCCGGCCAGGGCCGGCGCGTAAGGCAGATGCGGCGGCGCGATCATCACGATGGGCTTGCCGGCCCGGGTCAGCGTCGCCAGCGCCGGCAACAACAGGCGCAGCTCGCCGATCCCGGCGCGCGCAGGCAGCAGTTCGGCCAGCGCGCCAGCCGGCCAACCGCCGCCCGGCAATTCCCGGTCGAGCTCGGCAAAGCCGGTGGCCCGCACCGGCCCCTGGCCCTGGGCCAGTTCGCTGGCGCGCCAAAGTCCGGGCGGCAAGTTTTGCATAGAGAGCGACATCGGAGTGAGCAATGAAAGCGGGTGGCGGTCATCTAAAATACTGTACGTATATACAGTACATCAATGTTGGATTTGTCTCAAGACAAACCGATGAGAACGAACGCTCCTCGACATCGGTCAAGGCGGGAGGTGGGAGCCGGGAAGGCGAATTCCAGCACCCTCGGGCGTTGGCGCTGCCGGCATGAAATGGGGATGAAAAAGCCGTGGATGGCGCGCACGTCGAACTGACGCCGCCCGGCAATGGTAGAAAAGCCAAAGGCCCACGCGAGGGTGGGCCTTTTTGCCGAGATCATCCGCGGTCGCAGCGGCCAGGCCGGCGGAGGGCGGGATATCTCGTGAGGCGCGCGAGGCGCTTTGCTACCGGGTTACTGCATTCAACGAGACAGCAGTTCAGACGGCGCCGGTTTCGAGCGCGCGAATGCGATATTCCAATTCATAAATATCGGCGGACTGCGCCAGATACTCTTCACGGCGGCGGCGTTCAGCGTTTTCGAACCAGGAATTAACGATTTCAAATAGTTTGGCAAACATGGCAACCTCCAGTCGCATAATTTGCTGCGTTGCAGCAGTGATTGGAATTATATAGGGTTTTCCCTATAGGTGTTAGCCCTAATTCCTAAAAAGGCGACTTATTCTTTTCCTCTCCATCCCTGGTGCCGCGATGTTTTAAGAAATCGCATAAAAATCAATTACTTAATAAATTAATTTTCTCGCAAACACGTTGCCGCACAGCAAAAAGCGTGGCCCAAAAGCAACGCCCCCTCGCCGAGCCATGCCTGCGAGAGGGCGTTTTGAGCGGGTGGCGGCCGTGACCGTCGCGCCCCCGCGATGATCACGGCCGCCGCGACCAGGCCATTCAGATCGCCCAGCCACCCAGATAGAAGACGGCCAGTACCACGGCGATGGCCACGGTGCCGATGTTGAGTTTCTTGTATTCCCCCGACACCAGGCGGCCGATCACCAGCGTGGAGAAGCCGAGCATGATGCCGGTCACGATATTGCAGGTCAGCACGATAAACACCGCGCACACCAGGCCGGCCATCGCATCGACCGTATCTTCCATATGCAGCTTGCTGATACTGCCGAGCATCAGCAGGCCCACGTACATCAATGCCGGCGCGGTGGCATAGGCCGGCACCAGCGCGGCCAGCGGCGAGAGGAAAATCAGCAGGAGGAACAGCACGCCGACCACTGCCGGGCCGAGTCCGGTCTTGCCGCCAGCAGCCACGCCTGCGGCCGATTCGATATAAGCGGCCGCAGGCGCGCCGCCGAGAAAGGCCGAAAAGATCGAACTCACGGAGTCGGCCGTGAGCGCGCGGCCGCCATTGATGATCTGCCCTTTTTCATCGAGCTGCCCAGCTTGTCCGGCCACGGCGCGAATCGTTCCGGTGGCGTCGAACACGGCGGTCATCACCAGCGCAAGCACGCTGGGAATGACCGCGGCGCTCAAGGCGCCCTTGACGCTCATCGAGTCGATCAGCGTGGGATGGCCCGGCGCGCTCAGCGACGGCAGCGCGAACATGCCGGTGAACTTGACGCTCGGATCGAAGGCCAGGCCCAGCGCCGACAGTGCGATGATGACCAGCAGGATGCCGCCCGGCACGCGCCGCCGCTCCAGCCCGAAGATGGCAGCCAGGCCGCCGATCGACATCAAGGCGGGAAAGCTGGCCAGGTGGCCCAGCGCGACCGGCAGCCCCGGCCCCGGATTCTTGATCACCAGGCCGACGTCGTTGGAGGCGATCAGCAGCAGGAACAGGCCGATGCCCACGCCCGTGCCGTGCGCGACGCCCGCGGGCAGATTGCGCAGGATCCACGATCGCACGCCGGTCACGGAGATCGCGGTGAACACCAGCCCCATAAGAAAGATCGCGCCCAGCGCGACCGAGGGCGACACGCCCTTGCCGAGCACCAGGTCGAAGGCGGTGAAAGCGGTCAGCGAAATGGCGCAGCCGATAGCGATCGGCAGGTTGGCCCAGACACCCATCAACAGCGAGCCGAAGGCCGTTGTCAGGCAAACGGCGACGAACACCGCGCTGGTGTCGAAACCCGCCTTGCCGAACATGCCCGGCACGACGAACACGGAATAGACCATCGCCAGGAACGTCGTGAGCCCGGCCACGACTTCCTGGCGCAGCGAACTGCCGCGCGCGGTAATCTGGAAATGGCGGTCCAGCCTGCTCACATCTCGAGCCGGTGCGGGCGCATCGACTCCTACGGTGGGGGCGTAGTCTTGTTCCATCATGATTCAAGCTCCTTTATCAGCGTACTGAAACGGATCCGAAAAATGTCCGTCGTCAGGCATGCTCTCATGTGTGATGCGCGTCGCGACGCCGGGGCAGTGTGACCTGCGAGCCTGTCATTGCCGGCGTGCGAGAGGCGCTATTTTCATCGGAAACGTTTTGAAGGGATCGCCCTGCAACCGCAACCAATACCATGCGCCGAAGCGATCCATGCGGGAAAATGGCGGCTGGAAACACCCGCTGCGTGATGGGGGTCAGCCTGCAATAGCACGCCCGTGTCGGTCCGTGCCATGCCCCGTCCATATGCCATGCCGCGAACTGCCGGCACATCCACGAGGCTCACCCATCCGATAAGACAGGCGGCGAAACTTTATCTCCTCACGCTCTCTGGCGACCGCATCGTGGCGATCGCATCTTCCTGTACTAGGTCGCGTTCTTATGCGATTTCATTGTATGAGCTTGGGATCGCCGGCAAGCCTTGCGCGGGTGATGTCGATTATCAGAAGTCTCTGATAATCATGGTTTACCTGAGGCCGCCGGAAAGCCGTGCCCGGGACGCCGCAGCGTCCTGGCAGGCCGGACGGACGGGCCCTCAGCGGCGTCGTTCGACCGTCGGGTCGACGCCCTCTTCGTCACAACACAGGCCGTCGAGAATCGGACAATCTGGCCGTGCATCGCCATGGCAGTGCGCGGCCAGATGCGTGAGCGTATCGCGCATCGCGCTGAGCTCGGCGATGCGCTGGTTGAGCTCGTCGATATGCGCCTGCGCGAGCGCCTTGACGTCGGCGCTGGCGCGCTCGTGGTCCTGCCACAGCGCCAGTAATTGGCGAATCTGTTCGATGCCGAAGCCCAGCCGGCGCGCTTGCCGGATAAAGCGCAGCAAGTGCAGATCGGTGTCGCTGTAGGTTCGATAGCCGGACTCGGTGCGCCGGCTCTCGGGCACCAGGCCGATACTCTCGTAATAGCGAATCATCTTGGCGTTGACGCCGGAGACTTGGGCTGCTTGTCCGATATTCATGTCGTATCAGTTCAGTGGCTTCAGGTAGGCGCTGATCGGGGAGTGATCGGAAATTCGTGACCAGGGCCGGCCGCGCAGCACTTGCGCGGTTTCGATATGCAGGCCGCGGGCGTAGATGCGGTCGAGCCGCAACAACGGCAGGCTGCTGGGGAAACTGCGCGCCGGACGCCCGGCGCTGTCGAACACCTCGGTCAGCCCCAGGCGCTCGGCCAGCAAGCGATCGGCCTGATTGGTCCAGTCATTGAAGTCGCCCGCAATGATGAGCGGCGCGTCTTTCGGCACATTGCGCATCACGCGATCGATTAGCATGCCAAACTGCTGGCGCCGGCCCCGGCCGCTCAGCGACAGGTGCACGCACAGGCAGTGCAGCGGCTGGGCCCAGCCGGGCACGGCCACTTCGCAATGCAGCATGCCGCGCCGCTCGAAGCTGTGCGTGGTGATGTCGTGATTGGCCGAGCGCAGGATCGGAAAGCGGCTCAGGATCGCGTTGCCATGATCGCCGTGCTCGTAGATGACGTTGCGCCCGTAAGCGTGTTCCTGCCAGGTGCCGCCGGCCAGGAACTGGTACTGCGGCTCGCTCGGCCAGTTCAGGTGGCGCGCCGCGTGGCGCAGATGCAAGCCGTGCACTTCCTGCAGGAACACCAGATCGGGATTGAGCCCCTCGAGCCGATCGCGCAATTCATGGATACGCAGGCGATGAAACTGCGAAAAGCCCTTGTGGATGTTGTAGCTGGTGATGTGAAGGGGGCTGGGTGTGGCCATGGACGTCTAAGATCTGCGATGAATGGAGACTGCGGTCAGGCATGTCGCACATGCAAGTCACTTGGGGCCATGCGGGCGATTTTCAAGCATATGCCGATCTCGCCCGCACGGCCATTATCCCCCCAGTCGGCCGCGCCGTCATGCCGCGCGCGGCCGCCAGCGCTTGAGCAACAGCGCATTGCTGACCACGCTCACGCTGCTGGCGGCCATGGCCGCGCCGGCAATCATCGGATTGAGCCAGCCGAGTGCCGCCAGCGGAATCCCCACCACGTTATAGGCGAAGGCCCAGAAAAGATTTTGCCGGATCTTGCTCCAGGTGCGCTGCGATACGTCGATGGCGTCGGCCACCAGCGCCGGATCGCCGCGCATGAGCGTGATGCCCGCGGCGTGCATCGCCACGTCGGTGCCGGTCGACATGGCGATGCCGACATCGGCCGCCGCCAGTGCCGGCGCGTCGTTGATGCCGTCGCCCACCATCGCCACCACGTCGCCGCCCTGTCGCAGCGCGGCGATCGCTTCGGCCTTGTGCTCCGGCAGCACCTGCGCCCTGATCTCGTCGATGCCCAGGGCGTCGGCCACCGCCCTGGCGCTGCCCGGGTTGTCGCCAGTCACCATCATGGTGCGGATGCCGCGCGCCTGCAGGCGGTCGATGGCAGTCTTGGCGTGCGCCTTGACGGTATCGCCGAACGCCAGCAGTCCGAGCAGACGGGGCTGCGCGCCGGCTTCCATCAGCCACGACACGGTGCGCCCGGCCTGTGCCAACCGTTCGGCCTGCTCCGCCAGCGCACCGGCGGACAACTTCAGTTCATCGAGCAAGCGCTCATTGCCGAGCCGAAGCTCATGCGTGCCGTCGGCGCTCGCCACGCGCGCGGCGGCGCCGCGCCCCGGCAGCGCGCTCATCTCGCTGGCCGCCAGCGGCGCGAGTCCCGCCTCTTGCGCCGCTGCCAGCACCGCGCGCGCCAGCGGGTGCGAGCTGCCGGCCTGCACCGCGGCAGCCCATTGCAGCAACTGTGCGGCATCGACGCCCGGTGCGGCGAGGTGATCGGTCAGGCGCGGCTTGCCTTCGGTCAGCGTGCCGGTCTTGTCGAATACCACCACGGTGACGCGGTGCGCCGTCTCCAGCGCCTCGGCGTCCTTGATCAGAATGCCGTGACGCGCCGCCACGCCGGTGCCGGCCATGATCGCCGCAGGCGTGGCCAGCCCCAGGGCGCACGGGCAGGCGATCACCAGCACGGCCACCGCATTGAGCACCGCCGCCTCCAGGCCAATGCCCAACCACCCGCTCACCAGCAGGGTCAGCAAGGCAATGCCCAGCACTACCGGCACGAATACCGCGGCGACCTTATCGACCAGCCGTTGAATTGGCGCCTTGGCCGCCTGGGCATCCTCGACCAGCCGGATCATGCGCGAGAGCGTGCTTTCGGCCCCGACCGCGGTGGTTTCGACGCGCAGCGTGCCGGCACCGTTGATCGAGCCGCCTGTCACGTGAGCGCCTTCGCGCTTTTCGACCGGCAGGCTCTCGCCGGTCAGCAGCGACTCGTCGAGCTGGCTGGCGCCCTCGCGAATCATGCCGTCGACCGGCACCCGCTCGCCGGCGAGCACCAGCACCATATCGCCGACCCGCACGTCGCCAACCGGCACTTGCTCGGCCGGTGCCGAGCCGCGCAGCACTCGCGCGGTATCCGGGCGCAGCGCCGCCAGCGCGCGAATGGCCGCCACCGTCTGCCGCTTGGCGTTCGCCTCGAGCCATTTGCCCAGCAATACCAGCGTGATCACCACGGCGGACGCCTCGAAATACAGATGCGGCATCGCCCCACCGTTCGGCCGCAGCCATTCGTACAGGCTCAGGCCATAGGCCGCCGAGGTACCCAGCGCCACCAGCAGATCCATATTGCCGGTGCCGGCGCGC
>JAGXBI010000165.1 GCA_018971155.1 Burkholderiales bacterium | reverse complement strand
ACGCCCTACGCGCCAACCGAGGTCACGCTGCACGCCAAGCAAGTCACCCTGCTCTCCCGCCCTTGGCCGGATGTGGCGCTCACTGCCCAGCGCGACGGCAGCGACTGGCAGACGAGCATCGCCTCGCCCCTGCTCGCCGGCAACCTGCACTGGGATGCGCCCAGCCCGCGCGTGCCCTACGGGGAAGTCCATGGCCGCCTGAGCAAGCTGCTCATCCCCAAGGCCGAGGGCGGCGCGACGCTCGGGCAGATCCTCGACGAGCCGGCCGACGAGTTCCCTGCGATCGATCTGGTGGCCGATGAATTTGCGCTACAGGACAAGTCGCTGGGCCGTCTCGAACTGGTCGCCCGCAACACGGTCGACAATGGCGTGCCGGTCTGGCAACTGAGTAAATTGAACATCACCAACCCGGCCGCCAATCTGGCGATCACCGGTAATTGGCGCACCGCGAAACGACACGAGGCGGCTGCCGCGGACACCCAAACGCCGCGCCGAACCGCGCTGGCGTTCAAGCTCGACATCAAGAACGCCGGCAAGCTGCTGGATCGGGTCGGCCTGCCCAAGACTCTGCGGGAGGGCAGCGGCACCCTCAGTGGCCAGCTCGACTGGCGCGGTGGGCCAACACAGATCGACTACCCGACCCTGGACGGGCGGGTAGCGCTCGACCTTTCCGGCGGCCAGATCCTGAAAGCTGATCCGGGTTTGACGAAATTGCTGGGCATCTTCAGTGTGCAAACCCTGGCGAAAATCCTCACGCTGGACTTCGACAGCGTGCTCAGCGCCGGCCTGCCATTCGACCGCATCCTTGCCAATGGCGTCGTGCACAACGGCATCGCCAGCACGCAGGACTTCACCATCACCAGCACCTCGGCCACCATCAAAATGGCAGGCACCACCAATCTCGACAAGGAAACGCAAAATCTACAGGTCACTGTGTTGCCCCATATCAATGCCGGCTCCGCCTCGCTGGCCTACGCGCTGATCAATCCGGCCCTGGGCCTGGGCAGTTTCCTGGCGCAACTGGCGCTTGGCGGGCAGTTGTCGCAATCGCTGGCCTCGCATTACGCCGTCACCGGTTCATGGCGCGACCCGGTGATCCGGCAAGGCAGCCCCAATCAGGGTAAGATGGAAAATCTCTCCCCCAGCAGTCAGTTCACCACGCCTTGATAGCGAGTCGCCTTATGCCTGCCCATTCAAGTGCCGCCGTCGCCGCGATTCAAATGACCAGCTGCCCGGACGTGCAGCGCAATCTGGCAACGGCCGGCCGGCTGATCGCCGAGGCGGCCGAGCAAGGTGCTCAATTGGTGCTGTTGCCGGAGTACTTCTGCTTCATGGGGCAACGCGACGCCGACAAGCTCGCGCTGCGCGAAACACCTGGCGAGGGCCCGATCCAGGCGTTTCTGGCCGATACCGCAAAGCGGCACGGCGTCTGGCTGATCGGCGGCACGCTCCCGCTGGCCGCGCCGGAGGCCTCGCGCGTGCTCAACACCACGCTGGTATTCGATCCGCAGGGGCAACCCGTTTGCCGCTACGACAAGATCCATCTGTTCAGCTTCGTCAAGGATCAGGAAGCATATGACGAGGCACGCACGATCCGCCCCGGCGAGCAGGTCGCCGCATTCGAGGCGCCATTCGGCCGCGTCGGCCTGTCGGTCTGCTACGACCTGCGCTTTCCCGAGCTTTACCGGGCGCTGGGCGAATGCGCGTTGATCGTGGTGCCGGCCGCATTCACCTACACGACCGGCCGGGCGCACTGGGAGACGTTGCTGCGCGCGCGTGCCATCGAGAACCAATGCTACGTGCTGGCGGCCGCGCAGGGCGGCCGGCATGAGAACGGCCGCCGCACTTGGGGGCACAGCATGCTGATCGACCCGTGGGGTGTCGTGCTCGCGCAGCGTGAGCAGGAAAGCGAAGGTGTCGTCGGCGGTACAATCGACCCGATACGGTTAAACGAAGTGCGGCAGAGCCTGCCGGCGCTGCGACATCGCGTGCAGGCTACGTGATGGGGATTGCCGTCTTGAATTCCCCGGATTCCCCCTCAAGTCAACTTAGTGCCCCAATTTCCATTCAAGAGCCCGCATGAAAATCATCGATACCGGCATTCAAAATCTGGCGACCGCCAAGGATTTGCTGCTCACCCCGTATGCCCTTGACGAGAGCGATCTCAATCGGACGCTGGCGGATATTTTCAGGCATCGGGTCGACTATGCCGACCTCTACTTCCAGTACACCCGCAGCGAGGCATGGAGCCTGGAAGAGGGCATCGTCAAATCCGGTTCCTTCAGCATCGACCAGGGGGTCGGCGTGCGTGCCCTGGTGGGCGATCGCACCGCCTTCGCCTACTCCGACGACATCAGCGCGCGCGCGCTCGCCGAGGCGGCCGCGGCAACCCGCTCGATCGCACTGGCCGGTTCCGGACGCGTCAAGGTCGGGCAGCGGCTGGCCGCCGCCCAGGGACGCGATCTCTACCTGCCGAACGATCCGCTCACCTCGCTCGATGCCAACGCCAAGATCGCGTTGCTCGAACGCATCGAAAAGCTGGCCCGCGCCCGCGATCCCCGCGTCACCCAGGTCATGGCAGGCCTGGCCGGCGAATACGACGTCGTCATGGTGGCACGCAGCGACGGCGTGGTTGCCGCCGACGTACGGCCCCTCGTGCGGGTTTCGGTCACCGTCATCGTCGAACAGCACGGCCGCCGCGAAGTCGGCAACAGCGGCGGGGGAGGCCGCTTCGATTATGGATATTTCTCCGAAGAACTGCTGGCGCGATACGTCGCGGAGGCGGTCGACGGCGCGCTGATCAAGCTCGACGCCAAGCCGGCCCCGGCAGGCACCATGACCGTGGTCCTCGGGCCGGGCTGGCCGGGCGTCATGCTGCACGAAGCGATTGGTCACGGCCTGGAGGGCGATTTCAACCGCAAGGGTTCCTCGGCGTTCTCCGGACGCCTCGGCGAGCGCGTGGCGGCCAAAGGCGTCACGGTGGTCGACGACGGCACGCTCAGCCAGCGCCGCGGCTCGCTCAACATCGACGACGAAGGCAATCCGACGCAGTGCACCACGCTGATCGAGGACGGTGTGCTGCGCGGCTACATGCAGGACAGCATGAACGCGCGCCTGATGAAGATGCCCGTCACCGGCAACGGCCGGCGCGAGTCTTATGCGGCGCTGCCGATGCCGCGCATGACCAATACCTACATGCTGGCGGGCGACAAGGACCCCAACGAAATCATCGCCTCGGTCAAGCATGGGTTGTACGCGGTCAACTTTGGCGGCGGGCAGGTCGACATCACCAATGGCAAATTCGTCTTCTCGGCCTCCGAGGCCTACATGATCGAGAACGGCAAGGTGACCTATCCGGTCAAGGGCGCGACTTTGGTGGGCAATGGCCCCGAAGCGCTCAAGTACGTCACGATGATCGGCAACGACATGGCGCTCGACTCAGGCGTAGGCGTGTGCGGCAAAGACGGGCAAAGCGTCCCGGTGGGCGTCGGCCAACCGACGCTGCGGATCGAAAACATGACCGTGGGCGGCACCGCCTGAGCCTTTGCCGGCGCGCGGCGGCAAGCGCGAATACCCGCTTGCCGCGCTTTTTTGCTTGCGAAGCCGGGCAATTCGCGCTATAAATCCTCATATTCGAATTCCCGCCCTTTGGGCAACATCCCGTTTCCATCATGTCCGCCAAGTTTTATTTTTACTTTTTTGCGTATCTCGCACCGCTGGCGGAAGGAGAGGGGCTGTAACGCACCGTAGAATCCCAAAAAACCGCCAGCCGAGTCTGGCGGTTTTTTTTTGCTATGACACTTTTTCAGTCTTTATTCCCAGGAGAACAGCATGGCCCCGCACAACACCGATGACGTCCGCATCAGGGAGCTCAAGGAGCTGACGCCGCCCGCCCACCTGATTCGCGAATTCGCGTGTTCCGAGCGCGCCGCCAATCTGATCTTTTCGACGCGCGCGGCGATCCATCGAATCCTGCACGGCATGGAAGACCGGCTCGTGGTCATCATCGGCCCCTGTTCGATCCACGACCCGGCGGCCGCGCTCGAATACGCCCGCATGCTGACCGAGGCACGGCAGCGTTTTGCCGGCGAGCTGGAAATCGTGATGCGCGTCTACTTCGAGAAGCCGCGCACCACGGTGGGCTGGAAGGGGCTCATCAACGACCCCCACATGGACAACAGCTTCAAGATCAACGACGGCTTGCGCATGGCGCGCGAGTTGCTGGTCGACATCAATGAACTCGGCCTGCCGGCGGGCACCGAATACCTCGACATGATCAGCCCGCAATACATTGCCGATCTGGTGTCGTGGGGCGCGATCGGCGCGCGCACCACCGAGTCCCAGGTACACCGCGAGCTGGCCTCCGGCCTGTCGTGCCCGGTCGGTTTCAAGAACGGCACCGACGGCAACGTCAAGATCGCCGTCGACGCAATCAAGGCCGCCTCGCAGCCGCATCATTTTCTCTCTGTCACCAAGGGAGGCCATTCGGCCATCGTCTCGACCAGCGGCAATGAAGACTGCCACCTGATTCTGCGTGGCGGCAAGGCGCCGAACTATGACGCCGCCAGTGTCCAGAGCGCTTGCGAAGCGATCTCCAAAGCCGGCCTCGCGCCGCGCGTGATGATAGACGCTTCGCACGCCAACAGCGAAAAGAAGCATGAGAACCAGATTCCGGTCTGCGAAAACGTGGCCGCGCAGATCGCCGGCGGCGAAGAGCGCATCATCGGCGTGATGGTCGAATCGCATCTGGTGGCCGGCCGACAGGATCACGTCCCCGGCAAACCGTTGACCTACGGGCAAAGCGTGACCGATGCCTGCATCGGCTGGGACGACAGCCTGCGCGTGCTCGAGACGCTGGCGCAGGCCGTGCAGCAACGCCGCCTGACGCGCGGCAACGGCAACTGAGCCGCGCGGCGCCATGCCGCGCTATGCTTGTGCGCGGCCGCGCTGCCACAGCACGTCCGTGCCGCCATCGGCACGGTTCAACACGCGGGCCAGGACGAACAACAGATCGGACAGGCGATTCATATACTGGCGCAGCGCCTCGTTCACGGCATCGTGGCGGCCTAGCGCCACGATCGCCCGCTCGGCCCGTCGACATATGGTACGCGCCACATGCGCGTGCGCCGCGGCGCGATTGCCGCCGGGCAGAATGAACTCCTTGAGGCGCGGCAGATCCGCGTTGTAATGCGCCAGCCACTCGTCGAGCTTGAGCACCTGAGCCGGCTGGATCACCGCCTGGCCCGGCAGGCACAGTTCGCCCCCCAGATCGAACAGATCGTGCTGAATCTCGATCAGCGCGCTGCGCACGCCGTCGGGCAGCGCTTCGCACAGCAGCACGCCGAGGTACGAATTGAGTTCGTCGACTTCGCCGATGGCATGAATTCTCAGACTGTCTTTGTCGACCCGGCTGCCATCGCCCAAGCCGGTCGTGCCATTGTCGCCCGTGCGTGTGGTGATTTTGCTCAAACGATTGCCCATGCTCAGTGCCCTCTTGTCGAAATAATCGCGTTGTGCGGTGCGCAACGCACACTGCGCGTTGTTGCGCGAATGGCGAGTTTAACTCCTGGGCGATGCCGAGGCGCTCGGTGCTTTGGTATGATCGGCAACGCGCGACGGGCAAAGCCTGCCTCCCGGCGAGGTGCAACGGCGTAAAATCGTTGTCAGCATCGCGGCCGGCAAGGATATCCCGAGCCAGTCTCGCGACCATGTATATGGCGGTCGGCGCCCTGAACAGGAGAAACTCGTGAATCATCCCCACCCTGCCCCCGTTGATCTCGCCGCCGCCAAGCGCCCGTTCCCGGATGCGCTGCTGGCCGCCCTCAAGGCGCTGCTCGGCGAACGGGTCAGCACCGCGGCCGCGGTACGAGAGCATCACGGCCGCGACGAATCCCCGTTCGATCCGATCGCGCCCGATGCCGTTGCTTATGCCCACAACACCGAGGAAGTGGTGCAGATCGTGCGCCTGTGCGCCCGATACGACGTGCCGATCATCCCCTACGGCGCCGGCTCGTCGCTCGAAGGCCATCTGCTGGCCGTGCAGGGCGGCCTGACGATCGATCTGTCGGAGATGAATCAGATCGTCTCGGTCAACGCCGAAGATCTGACGGTGACCGTGCAGCCCGGCATTTCGCGCAAGACGCTCAACGAGGGACTGCGCGACACGGGACTGTTTTTCCCCATCGATCCGGGCGCCGACGCCAGCATCGGCGGCATGTGCGCGACCCGCGCCTCCGGGACCAACGCGGTTCGCTACGGCACCATGCGGGAGAACGTCCTGGGCCTGACGGTCGTGCTGGCCGACGGCCGCGTCATCAAGACCGGCTCGCGCGCGCGCAAGTCGTCGGCCGGCTACGACCTGACCCGGCTGTTCGTCGGCAGCGAGGGCACGCTGGGCATCATTACCGAGGCGACCGTGCGGCTCTACCCGCAGCCGGAAGCGGTTTCCGCCGCCGTGTGCGCCTTTTCGTCGATGGGCGACGCGGTGCAATGCGTGATCGAAACCATTCAGCTGGGCGTGCCCGTGGCGCGCGTCGAATTCGTCGATGGGCTGGCCATCCGCGCAATCAACCAGCACTCCAAATTCACGCTGGCCGAATCGCCCACCCTGTTCTTCGAATTCCACGGCAGCCCGACCGGTGTGCACGAGCAGGCTGAAACCGTGCAGGCGCTGGCCACCGAGCATGGCGGGCAAGGCTTCGAGTGGGCCACCCAGCCCGAAGAACGCAGCCGCCTGTGGAGCGCGCGCCACAATGCCTATTTCGCCATGCTGCAGCTCAAGCCGGGCTGCCGGGCAGTGACCACCGACGTCTGCGTGCCGATTTCCCGACTGGCCGAATGCGTGGTCGAAACCGAGCTGGATCTCAAGGCGTCGCCCCTGCCCTGTCCGATCGTCGGCCATGTCGGCGACGGTAATTTCCACGTGGCCATCCTGGTCGACCCGGAAAAGCCCGGGGAATTGATCGAGGCGGAGCGGCTGAATCGGCGCATCGTCGAGCGCGCCATCGCGATGGGCGGCACCTGTACCGGCGAGCATGGTGTCGGCCTGCATAAAATGGGTTTTCTCGTCTCCGAGCACGGCGAGGACGCGATCGATGTCATGCGCAGCATCAAAACCGCGCTCGACCCGAAAAACCTGCTCAATCCAGGCAAAATTTTCCGAATACCGGCGTAATCGATGCCCGTTCCCGCCGCTGCCGGCGCCCGCGCCGGATCCAAGTCCGCGCTTACCGAATCGATGCCATGAACGCACCCCACGCTGCGCCCGAAGTCCCCGAGGATGCGCTGCTCGCCGAGCGCAGGCAGGCGCTCCTGCAGGCGCTGGGGGCGATCCTGCCGTCCGCATGCCTGCTGCACGAGCGCGAAGACACGACACCCTACGAGTGCGATGGCCTGGCGGCGCACCGGCGCATTCCGCTGGCCGTCGCGCTGCCCGAGACCGAAAGCCAGGTGCAGCGCATCCTGCATGTCTGCCACGAACTGGGCATTGCAGTCGTGCCGCGCGGCGCCGGCACGGGGCTGGCCGGCAGCGCCATGCCGATCGCCGACGGCCTGGTGCTCTCGCTGGCCAAGTTCAAGAAAATCCTCAATGTCGATCCCTACGCCCGTACCGCGACGGTGCAGCCCGGGGTGCGCAACATCGCCATTTCCGAAGCGGCCGCCACTTACGGCCTGTATTACGCGCCGGACCCCTCGTCGCAGATCGCCTGCACCATCGGCGGCAACGTGGCCGAGAATTCCGGCGGCGTGCACTGCCTAAAATACGGCCTGACCGTCCACAACATACTGCGCGTGCGCGCGGTCACCATGGCCGGCGAAATCGTCGAATTCGGCTCGCTCGGCCCCGACGTGGCGGGCCTCGATCTGCTCGGCGTATTCATCGGCAGCGAAGGCATGTTCGCGGTGGTCACCGAAGTCACCGTCAAGCTGATTCC
>JAGXBI010000164.1 GCA_018971155.1 Burkholderiales bacterium | reverse complement strand
GCCTGATGGGGCTCGATCGCGATCTCGCCCCGCTGGTCTTGCTGGTGGGCCACGGCAGTCAAAGCGCCAACAACCCGCAGGCCGCCGCCCTCGAATGCGGCGCCTGCGGCGGCCAGAGCGGCGAAGTCAACGCGCGCATTCTCGCGCGCATGCTCAATGACGCCGAGGTTCGCGAGCATCTGGCGGCCCACGGCATTCGGGTACCCGCACATACCGTGTTCGCCGCCGCGCTGCACAACACCACGACCGACGAGGTGGAATGGTTCGATCTGGATTTGCTGCCGGCCGCCGGTCAGGCAAGCATCGCCAGGCTTCGGGCGACATTTGCCGCGGCGCTCGACCAGGTGCGCCGCGAGCGGGCGCCGCAATTGCAGATCGACGCGACGCAGCAGCCGGCCCGCCTGCTGCGGGTGCTCAAGCGCCGCGCCAGCGACGGCGCGCAAACCCGGCCGGAGTGGGGCTTGGCCAACAATGCCGCCTTTATCATCGCGCCGCGCGAACTCACGCGCGGCGTGAACCTGGCCGGCCGCAGCTTCCTGCATGATTACGATGCGTCGCACGATGGCGACGGCAGCAAGCTCGAGCAGTTGATGACCGCGCCGATGCTGGTCACGCACTGGATCAACTGGCAATATCACGCGTCGAGTTGCGAGCCGGTCTACTTCGGCAGCGGCAACAAGCTGTTGCACAACGTGGTGGGCGCCCATATCGGCGTCTTCGAAGGCAACGGCGGCGATCTGCGCATCGGCCTGAGCCGGCAATCGCTGCACGACGGCGAGCGCGACATGCACGAACCGCTGCGCCTGAGCGTCGTCATCGCCGCCCCGCACCAGCGCATCGAAGCCGTGCTGCAAAGGCATGCGCACCTGCGTGCGCTCGTCGATAACGATTGGCTGTACCTGTGCCACTACGAGAACGGCCTTCTGTCGCGCTACCGCAGGGGACGGTGGCTGGCCGATCACGTTATGGATGAAAGCGCGTACCATCCGGACCCGCAGCGGCAAACCGCATGAGCCGGATTCAATCGCGCGTTGCCAGCAGCTTGTTGATGCGCAATGCGAGCAGCGTGCAGAGCATGCCGGAGAGCAGATAGCCGGTCACGGCAACCAGGCCGAACAGCGACGACAGGCCGAGTGCGACCAGCGGCGCGAAGGCCGCGCCGAACAGCCACGCGAAATCGGTGGTCAGGGCCGCGCCGGTATAGCGAAAGCGCTGCTCGAAGTTCGATGTGACCGACCCGGCGGCCTGGCCGTACGACAGCCCCAGCAGCGCGAAGCCGACGACGATGAAAACGTCCTGATGGTCGGCGTCGTGCCCCATCAGGAATGGTGCGAACAGACTGAAGATGCCGATCAGCACGGCAACCAGACCGAGCGTCGTGCGTCGGCCGATACGGTCGGCGATGCGCCCGGAGAGCACGGTAAACACCATCGCCACGATCGCGCCGAGCATCTGTACCGTCAGCATGTTGTCCATGTCCTGCGGATTCTGCAGCGACACCCAGGATAGCGGGAATACCGTCACGATATGGAACAGTGCATAGCTGGCCAGCGAGGCGAACGCGCCGAGAAAAATGTTGTAACCCTGCGAGCGGACCATTTCGCGCGTGCTGATCGGCTCGAGCTGATCTTCCTCGAGCATTTCCGTGTATTCGTGCGTCACCACCAGCCGCAGCCGCGCGAACAAGGCCACCACGTTCACGGCAAACGCCACGTAAAACGGGTAACGCCAGCCCCACCCGAGAAAATCACCCGTGTCCAGGCTCGTGTGCAGAAACAGGAACAGCCCCGCGGCAATCAGGAAGCCGATCGGCGCGCCGAGCTGGCCGATCATCGCGTACCAGCCGCGGCGGTTCGGCGGCACGTTCAGCGCAAGCAGCGACGGCAGGCCGTCCCACGAGCCGCCGAAGCCGATACCCTGTACCGAGCGGAAAAAGGCCAGCAGGTAAATCGAGAGCGCGCCGATGTCTCGATAGTTCGGCAAAAACGCCATGCCCGCCGTCGCCGTACCGAGCGCGAACAGCGCCGCGGTAAGCTTGACGCTGCGCCCCCAGCGGCGCTGCACCGTCATGAAAAACGCGGTGCCGAAAGGCCGTGCGATAAAAGCGAACGAAAAGATCGTGAAGGCGTAGAGCAGCCCGTGCAGATGGTCGGCGAAGGGAAAGAATACGCGAGGAAAGACCAGCACCGAGGCGATGCCGAACACGAAGAAATCGAAATATTCGGATGCGCGCCCCACCACCACGCCGACCGCGATCTCCTCCGGCGCGATACGAGACCGATGCCCCCGGTCAAATGGCTCGGAGGGCACTGGCGAGGCGGCCTGATGATTAGCACCACTTGACATTATCGACTCCTTCGCTGCAAGCGAATCGGATTGACGATGGCTTTTGTGCTTTGACAAGCATCGCAGCATTTGCCATGCGATGCCATAGCGTTAACCCTAGTATCCGGCAGGCAACCGGGAAGTCCATGATGGTAACGGTTCACGGCTACGGTTTCATCGATCGCAGCAATGAGTACGCCAAAGTTGATTCGCGGATTGCTTGTGCTCCCAGCCGCTGTGTTGCTGTCCGGCTGCGGTACCGTGCTGATGTCCCCGTCCGGCGACCTGGCGATGCGTCAGCGCGACATCATCATCGTCTCGACCTGCCTGATGCTGGTGATCATCGTGCCGGTGATCTTCCTCACGCTGCTGTTTGCCTGGCGCTATCGCGCCTCCAACACCCAGGCACAATATTCGCCTGAGTGGGATCACTCGACGCTGCTCGAACTGCTGATCTGGTCGGTGCCGCTGCTCATCATCATAGCGCTCGGGGCGCTGACCTGGGTCAGCACGCACAAGCTCGACCCGTATCGCCCGCTCGACAGAATCGCCGCTCACCAGGCATTGCCCGCCAACGTCGCACCGCTGACGGTGCAGGTCGTCGCGCTCGATTGGAAGTGGCTGTTCTTCTACCCCGAGCAAGGGATCGCGACGGTCAACGAAATGGCCGCGCCGGTCGACCGGCCGATCCATTTCGAGATCACCTCCTCGACCATGATGAACTCGTTTTTCATTCCCGCGCTGGCCGGCCAGATCTACGCCATGCCCGGCATGCAAACGCAGCTCAACGCGGTGGTCAACAAGCCGGGCGTCTACGAAGGATTCTCGGCGAATTTCAGCGGCGCGGGCTTCTCGGGGATGCGCTTCAAATTCCGCGGCATGAGCGAGACCGACTTCCGCGCCTGGGTCGCGCATGCCAAGTCAAGCAGCGATGCGCTCACGCGAGGCACCTACGAGGCACTGGCCAAGCCCAGCGAGTGGGTCCCGGTGCACTACTACGGCCACATCGCGCCGGATCTGTACGACGCCATCCTCAATCGCTGCGTCGAGCCGGGACAAATCTGCCTCAAGGACATGCCGAACCAGAACCGCAAAGCGGCGCATGCCCCGGCGAAGCAGCCGCTGGCTGCTGCCTCATGCACGGCAGCGAACAGCCGAACCCTGCGCATTGCCATGCAGAATGCCTCCGGCCGGGAGCAGCAGTGAAGCGCTTGCCGAGTCATCCGAATTTGATCAGGGCGCGCTTCGCGCGCGGATAACGCCATGCCCGAGCATCTCGATCTCGCCAGACTTATATTCGGACGCCTGAGCCTGCAGGCGATCCCGTACGACCAGCCGATTCTGGTGGTGACCTTCATCGTGGTCGCCATCGGTGCCGGCGCATTGCTCGGCGCCGTTACGTATTACAGGCTGTGGGGTTATCTGTGGCGCGAGTGGTTCACTACCATCGATCACAAGCGCATCGGCATCATGTACATCATCCTGGGCACGATCATGCTGCTGCGCGGCTTTGCCGACGCAGTGATGATGCGCATTCAGCAGGCGATTTCGTTCGGTCACTCGATGGGCTATCTGCCACCGCATCATTACGACCAGATTTTCACCGCGCACGGCGTCATCATGATCTTCTTCATGGCCATGCCGCTCATCACGGGCTTGATGAATTACGTGGTGCCGCTGCAGATCGGCGCGCGCGACGTGGCCTTTCCGTTCCTGAACAATTTCAGTTTCTGGATGACCGCCGGCGGCGCGGTGCTGGTCATGCTGTCGCTGTTCGTCGGGGAGTTCGCCAGAACCGGCTGGCTGGCGTATCCACCGCTGTCGGAACTGTTGCAGAGTCCGGACGTCGGCGTCGACTATTACATCTGGTCGCTGCAGGTCGCGGGGATCGGCACGCTGCTCTCGGGCATCAATCTTGCCGTCACCATCATCAAGATGCGCGCGCCCGGCATGGCGATGATGCGCATGCCGGTGTTCACCTGGACCGCGCTGTGCACCAACGTGCTGATCATTGCCGCCTTTCCGGTGCTGACCGCCGTGCTCGCCCTGCTCGCGCTGGATCGTTACGCCGGCACCAACTTCTTCACCAATGACCTTGGCGGCAACGCCATGATGTACGTCAACCTGATCTGGATCTGGGGCCACCCGGAGGTCTACATTCTGGTCCTGCCCGCGTTCGGTGTGTATTCCGAAGTGATTTCCACGTTTTGCGGCAAGCGCCTGTTCGGCTACGCGTCGATGGTGTACGCGACCGTGGTGATCACCGTGCTGTCATACCTGGTGTGGCTGCATCACTTCTTCACGATGGGCTCGGGCGCGAGCGTGAACTCCTTCTTCGGTATCACCACGATGATCATCTCGATACCGACCGGCGCGAAAATCTTCAACTGGCTGTTCACCATGTATCGCGGCAGGGCCCGGTTCGAGGTGCCGATGCTGTGGACGGTGGGCTTCATGGTGACCTTCGTGATCGGCGGCATGACCGGCGTGCTGATGGCGGTGCCGCCCGCGGACTTCGCGCTGCACAACAGCCTGTTCCTGGTGGCGCACTTCCACAACGTGATCATCGGCGGCGTGTTCTTCGGCATGATGGCCGGCATCAACTACTGGTTTCCCAAGGCGTTCGGGTACCGGCTCGATCCGTTCTGGGGCAAGTGCTCGTTCTGGCTGTGGCTGGTCGGCTTCTACGTGGCGTTCATGCCGCTGTACGTGCTGGGCCTGATGGGCGTGACGCGGCGCATGAGCCACTTCGACGATCCGTCGCTGCAGATCTGGTTCGAGATCGCCGCGCTCGGCGCGCTGCTCATCGCGCTGGGCATTGCGTGCTTCCTGATCCAGCTCTACGTCAGCTATCGCCGCCGCGACAGCCTGCGCGACCTCACTGGCGATCCATGGAACGGCCGCACGCTCGAGTGGTCGACCTCGTCGCCGCCGCCGGCCTATAACTTTGCCTTCACGCCGCTGGTGCATGACAACGACGCGTGGTGGCAGATGAAGCAGCATGGCTTCGAGCGCCCGGTGTCGGGCTTCCTGCCGATTCACATGCCGAAGAATACCGGTGCCGGCGTGATTTTGGCCGGGCTCTCGACCGCCTGCGGCTTCTTTCTGATCTGGCACATGTGGCTGCCGCTCATCGCCGCGTTCGTTGCGCTGCTGGCGGTAGCCATCGGCCACACGTTCAACTATCGCCGCGATTTCAATATCCCTGCCGAGCAGGTCGACCGCACGGAGGCAGAGCGCACGCGCCTGCTGGCTCAACATGTCTGACACGACCGCCCCGAACCCGCCCCCGCTGACCGGCCCCGGCGCCGGCTCCTTCCCCGGCAACGGCCGCTCGGACGGACAGGCGCCAGGGAAACTGCAGTTCCTGGTGCGCACCGCCCATCACTCGCCCAACGGCACGCTGCTCGGCTTCTGGCTGTACCTGATGAGCGACTGCCTGGTATTCGCCTGCCTGTTCGCCGCCTACGGCGTGCTGGGGCGCCGCTACGCCGACGGGCCGACCGGCGCCGAAGTGTTCGAGCTGCCCCTGGTGGCGCTCAACACATCGCTGCTGCTGCTCTCGTCGATCACCTATGGCTTTGCCATGCTCGAAATGCAAAAGCGCCGCCCGCGCGCGCTGCTCGGCTGGCTCGCGGTGACCGGCCTGTTGGGCGCGGCGTTCATCGGCGTCGAGCTGCACGAATTCGCGGGGCTCATTCACGACGGCGCCGGGCCGTGGCGCAGCGCGTTCCTCTCGTCGTTTTTCGCACTGGTAGGCACCCACGGGCTGCACGTGACGTGCGGCATCATCTGGATCATCACCATGATGGCGCAGGTCGGCAAATACGGACTGAACGCGGCCAACCGGCGGCGCCTGGTATGCCTGTCGATGTTCTGGCATTTTCTGGACGTGGTGTGGATCGGCGTGTTCACCTTTGTTTACCTGATGGGAGTGTTGCCATGAGCGCCCACGACACTGCGCTGGCCGATGGTGGCGCGCACGATCACGATGACGACGAGGAACTGCCGCACAGCACCTTCAGCGGCTACATGACCGGCTTTGTGCTGGCGGTCGCCCTCACCGCGCTGCCCTTCTGGATCGTGATGGGCTCGGTGTTCCATCGCTCGGGTGTGACGGCCGCGGCGATCCTGCTGATCGGCGCGGTGCAAATCGTCGTGCACATGATCTATTTCCTCCATATGGACGGCAAGGTGCAGGGAGGCTGGAGCCTGCTGGCGCTGATCTTCACCATCGTGCTGGTGGCCATCGCGCTGTCCGGCTCGATCTGGGTGATGTACCACCTGAACGAAAACATGATGCCGGGTATGATGCAGACTATGCACAACCCTCCCTGAACGGCATATCTTGAGCAGCAATACCCCCTCTGAAACTCAGGGCGCGCCGCGCATGCGCCCCTCGCTTCCGCGTGTTGGCGTCATCCTGGTCCTCACGATCCTCCTGGTTTACGGCTTCGTGCGCCTGGGCACCTGGCAGGTACACCGGCGTGCCTGGAAGCTCGACCTGATCCACCGCGTCGATACGCGCGTGCACGCCACGCCGGTGCCGGCACCCGGGCCGGCGCAGTGGCCGGAAGTGAGCGCCGCGCGCGACGAGTACCTGCACGTGACGGCAAGCGGCACCTACCTGTACGACAAGGACACGCAGGTGCAGGCCGTCAGCGAGCTGGGCAGCGGATTCTGGGTGCTCACGCCGCTGCGCATGAGCGACGGCGCGCTGGTGCTGGTCAATCGCGGCTTCGTGCCGCCCGAATGGAAAGAGACACCCGCGAGCGAGGTGCCTGGGCCGGTCACGGTGACCGGCCTGGTACGCATGCCCGAGCCGGGCGGCGGCTTCCTGCACAAGAACGATCCGGCCCGCAACCTCTGGTACTCGCGCGATGTGCAGGGCATTGCCGCCGCGCGCGGCCTTGGCCCGGTGGCTCCCTATTTCATCGATGCCGACGGCCCGGGCGCTCCCCGCGCCGGCACCACGCCCGCGCACTACCCGGTGGGCGGCCTGACGGTCATCAGCTTCCCCAACAATCACCTGATGTACTCGATCACCTGGTACGCGCTGGCGCTGATGTCGGCCGCGGCCGGCATCTTCGTGATGCGCCTGGAGTTGCGCGGGCGGCAAGCGAAATAGAAACGATCCCGGAAGATGCATGGAGCGGGCGCTGTCGCGCCCCGACGGTGCGCCGCCGGCCGCGGACACGGTAGAATTGCCATCACCATCTCCGCCGCATGACCTGCCCCTGATGAGCTTCTACCCCGAAGTGCTTCGCAACCGGCCATACATGACGATCGGACTCGTCATCGGGCTCGCCGCCGGCCTGCTCGTGCCAGGCACCGTGCAGCCTACCGCGCGCGTGCTGATCGGCTGGGACGCCGCGGTTTGGTCCTACCTTGTCATGATCTGGGTCCACATGGCCCTTGCCAGCGAGCAAGCCGTTCGGACCCACGCGCAGCGCGAAGACGAGAACGCCGTCACCGTGCTCACGGTAATCTGCATAGCGACCGTTGCCAGCATCTTCGCGATCGTCTTCGAGCTTGGATCGACCAAGGACGTGGGTCTTGAAATCAAGGTGCTGCACTCGCTGCTCACCGGCCTGACCCTTTTCGGCGCCTGGTTCC
>JAGXBI010000163.1 GCA_018971155.1 Burkholderiales bacterium | reverse complement strand
CGCGGCGCAAGAGCAATATCGTGCCGGCAATGTCAGTTTGATCGCAGTACTCAATGAAACTCGCCGGGTTCTCGTCGCCCGCGACGCACTGGCGCGAGCCCATGCCGACCAGGCCCGTGCGGCCGTTGCCGCCTTCCGCTCGCTGGGCGGCGGCTGGACGCCGCGGCGCGAAGAATCCAAGGCAGTCCGATCTGCAGGAATCGGAGCGGGCGCGTAAAATCCTTTGGTCAATATCGGTTGGTCCGATGCGTCGACCGCCAACCGCCTCCATCGATAATCTTCCCGTCACAATGAGGACAACACTATGTCGCAATCTGTTTCGGCGGCCGCCTCCGGCCAATTCAAGATCGGCGGCGATCTGCCCGTCAACCGCCTGGGCTACGGCGCGATGCGCATCACCGGTAAAGGTATCTGGGGCGAGCCGGCCGACCCGGCGGCCGCGCGCGCCACGCTGGCGCGCCTGCCGGAGCTCGGCATCAATTTCATCGATACGGCCGACAGCTACGGCCCGTTTGTCAGCGAAGACCTGATCCGCGAAGTTCTGCATCCCTACAGCGGGTTGGTGATTGCCACCAAGGGCGGCCTCACGCGCCATGGCCCCGATATCTGGGCGCCGCTGGGCCGCCCGGAATATCTGCGCCAGTGCGTGCTGATGAGCCTGCGCCGGCTGCGCCTGGAACGCATCGACCTGTGGCAGTTGCATCGCATCGACCCGAAGGTGCCGCGCGACGAACAATTCGAGGTGATCGCGCAAATGCAGCGCGAAGGCCTGATTCGCCACGTCGGCCTGAGCGAAGTTGCCGTGGCCGACATCGAAGCGGCACAAAAATTCTTCCCTGTCGTGACGGTGCAGAACCGCTACAACCTGGTCGATCGCACGAGCGAGGCGGTGCTCGATTATTGCGAACAGCACGGCATCGGCTTTATTCCGTGGTACCCGCTGGCGGCCGGCGACCTTGCCAAGCCGGGCAGCGTGCTGAGCCAGATTGCCGAGCGGCACGGCGTGAAGAACGGCGCGGTTGCCCTGGCGTGGCTGCTCAAGCGCGCCAAGGTGATGCTGCCGATTCCCGGCACCGGCAGCGTGCAACACCTGATCGAGAACGTTGCTGGCGCCGGCCTCGCGCTCGACGATGCCGAATTCGCCGAACTCGATCGGCAGGGTCGCAAGGCCGGCTGACGCCACGCAACAGCACATACCCCGCGCCGTCAGGCCTACGATACCGCCTGAACCACCTGCTCGCGCAGCCAGGCATGTGCCGGGTCGGCGTGCACCCGCTCGTGCCAGGCCATCGCGATTTCGAAGCCCGGCGGCTGCACCGGTGGATCGCAGGTCTGCAGGCCTTGCATGCGTCCATCGAGCAGACGCGCGGGCAACATCGCCACCATGTCGGAATGGCGCACCGACTCCAGCTGAATCAGAAAATGCGGCACCGACAGCACCACGCGGCGCCGGCGCCCGCGGGCCTCGAGCAGGACGTCGGTCGGCCCGTTGAACCCCCCGCCGTCGGGCGACACCAGCACGTGATCGAGCCCGCAGAATTGCGCCAGCGTCAGCGGCCCCCGCAATTGCGGATGGCGCTTGCGCGCGATGAATTGATAGCGTTCGGCAAACAGCACCCGGCCGCGCAAGCTCTGCGGCACGGTGTAGCTCGTCATGAACGCCGCATCGATTTCGCCGCGCTCGGCGAGATGGGCAATTTCGCCCGGTACCAACGTGTGCACGGCAACGCGGATACCCGGCGCCAGGCGGCGCAAACGTGCCAATAACGGAATCACGATCGCACTCTGGCCGTAATCCGACGCCGCCACGCGCCAGGTCATCTCGGTGCGTGCCGGATCGAACGGTGTTTGCGCACTGAGCATGCGCTCGACACCGCTCAGCGCATCGCGCAGCGGCGCCAGCAATTCAAGCCCGCGCGCCGTCGGCTGCATGCCACGCGGACCTGGCACCAGCAACGGGTCGTCGAACAGGTGCCGCAGCTTGCTCAGGCGCACGCTCACCGTCGGCTGGCTCAAGTGAAGCCGGCGCGCCACGCGCGTGACGTTTGCTTCGGTGAGCAGGGCTTCCAGGGTCACCAGCAAATCCAGATCGATATTGCGGATATTACGCATCGCTATACCTACCATTTAGCCTATTCATTTCAATTATGCGCTTGTGACCTTTATCTTGGTGACATCCTTCTCCGCCAGGAACCGATGTCATGAACGTACTGCTTGTCTACGCCCATCCCGAACCGCGCTCATTGAACGGGGCATTGCGTGATTTCACGGTCGCCCGATTGCGGGCCTCAGGCCACGCGGTGCAGGTGAGCGACCTCCACGCCATGCGTTGGAAGGCCGTGCTCGACGCCGAAGACTTTCCCGAACATCAGCGCGACGATCCGTTGAATCCGAGCCGGGCATCCAGGCTGGCGTATGCCGCCGGCACACAGACCGACGATGTCGCCGCAGAACAGGAAAAACTGCGCTGGGCGGATCTGGTGATCTTTCAGTTCCCGATGTGGTGGTTTTCGATGCCGGCGATTCTCAAGGGCTGGTTCGACCGCGTCTATGCCTACGGTTTCGGTTACGGCGTGGGCGAGCATTCGGCCACGCACTGGGGCGATCGCTACGGCGAGGGTACCTTGCAAGGCAAGCGCGCAATGCTGGTGGTAACCACCGGCGGCTGGGCCGAACATTACGGCGAGCGCGGCATCAACGGGCCGATCGACGATCTGCTGTTTCCGATCCAGCACGGCATGCTGTTCTATCCGGGTTTCGCCGTGCTGCCGCCGTTCGTCATCCACAAGACCGGCTCGATGGATGCGCAGCGCTTCGATGCCACGCTGCAGGACCTCGGCGCGCGACTGGACACCGTGGCGCACACCGCACCGATTCCGTACCGGCGCCAGAACCACGGCGATTACCTGATTCCGGCGTTGACGCTAAAGGCCGAACTGAGCCCCGGGCGCAGCGGCTTCGCGCTTCATTGCGAGCATCCGGAGGATGCCGGTGCAACTGCCCGCAATAGCGATGTGCACAATGCGCCGGCCCTGTCGTCCCCAGTCCATTCGTAATGGGAGTTCGAGCATGAATCAACGCGCCATTGCGAACGAAACGCTCTTTCTCCAGGCCGACAACGTACTCGACAACGCGCTTGCCCGCCAACAGATCGTCGGTGCCGTGGTACTGGTCGCCCGCGACGGGCATATCGTGCATCGTCGCGCAGCCGGCTGGCTCGACCGGGAAGCTCGGCGGCCAATGCGCGAGGATGCGATCTTTCGGTTGTCGTCGCTGACTAAACCGATCGTGTCGGCCGCCGCGCTGGCCCTGGCCGAGCGAGGTTTGATCCGCCTGGACGACACATTGCAGCGCTGGCTGCCGGCCCTGGCGTTGCGCACCGTCGACGGCAAAGCCGCGACCATCACGTTGCGGCAATTGCTCACGCATACGGCCGGGCTCGATTATGGGTTCTTTCAGACGGCGCAAGGCCCGTATAACGTTGCCAGGGTCTCCGACGGCCTTGCCGACGCGGGGCTGGGCATCGACGAGCAATTGCGGCGGCTGGGCACCGTACCGCTGAGCTTTCCGCCCGGTACTGTCTGGCGTTATTCGGTCGGCCTGGACGTGCTCGGCGAAGTGCTGGCACGCGCTGCCGGCCAAACGTTGCCGGCACTGGTGCAGCGTTATGTGTGTGACCCGCTGCACATGCACGACACCGCATTCACGGTGCGCGACGCCGAGCGCCTGGCCACGCCCTACGCCGACGGCTCACCGCCGCCGCGTATGGCCGACCCGCACGAAGTCGCCTTCATGGCAGGCCTGGCGGGTATCCGCTTCGCGCCATCGCGTGTTTTCGACGCTCGCTCGTTTGCCTCCGGCGGAGCCGGCATGGCCGGCAGCGCGCCGGATTTCATGCGTTTTCTGCTGGCGATCGCCAATGGCGGCGGCCCGATATTGCGGCCGGAGTCGGCCCAAGCCATGATGCAAAACCAGATCGGTCCGCTGCGCATCGACGTGGAACCGACACGATCGTGGGGATTCGGCTTTGGCGGCGCGGTCTTGCTCGATCGCGACCTGGCAGGCGAGCGTCGCTCGAACGGCACCTGGCGGTGGGGTGGCGTCTACGGGCATCATTGGTTCGTCGACCCGGGGCGCTCGCTGGTCGTGACGGTTCTGACCAACACGGCAATGGCCGGCATGTCGAGCCGCTTTACCGAGGACTTGCAGGCAGCAATTTACGAAGCGCTGTGACGCGAGGCGTCACCCGCCGCCTTGCGAGCCGGACCAAGCCGCCAGCAGCGCAGGCAGTTGCGCCATCTCGCGAAACACGTGGGTGACGCCGGCCGCGCGCAAGGCGGCCGGGCTGCTGTGCCCAGTGTCGCTCGGACTGTAGCCGAACACCGTCGCGCCGGCCGCCACGCCAGCGCGCGCGCCGGTGACGGTGTCCTCGATTACCGCACAGCGCCTGGGCTCGACCGCCAGGGCTTGGGCCGCCGCCAGATAGACATCCGGATGCGGTTTGCTGCGCGGCATTTCATGCCCGCTGAAGATCCGGCCTTCGAAGCAATCGAGTATCCCCACCTTTGCCAGTTGCAGCTCCACCTTGCGCCGGTCGGCCCCCGAAGCCACGGCGATGCGGCCCGCGAGCGCATCGTGCAGCGCTCTGACGGCCAGCGGCGCGCCGGGTATTTCGATCAGCTCGCGCTCGATCGCCTCATTGCGCCGCTCGCGAAAGGCCGCCAGCCATTCGGGCGTGAGTGCGGCGCCGGTGCGTGCCTCGATCAGCGCTCGCTCGTCCTTGACCGCCTTGCCGGTGAAAATCCGCATGGTTTCCTCGACGCTGACGCACCAGCCCAGCTCGCCGAGCATTTCGGCGAGCACGCGGTTGGTGATCGGTTCGGAATCGACTAGCACGCCGTCGCAGTCGAAAAGTACGGCATCGAAGGGAAATTCGGGCATCGCGCAAAGGCTTGGTGTGATGAGAAGGAGGCTGAAGCTTACCGTACCTGCCGGCACGGTGTCCTCCCTGACTGCCTGTCGCAGGCGGCGCCGCAGTGACGACACCTGCGCGCGCCGCACAGCAAGGGCCGCACAGGCCCGCCGTAAGCTGCGGCGCATGCTGCTAAACTTGCCGCAGACTTTGCTCATCGGCGCGGCGCGCCATTCATTTCCGTTCCCCCATGCTTCGATTCGACAACCTTTGCAAACGCTACGACACGCACACGATCTTCGAGGGACTCCACTACGAGATGGGCGCCGGTTGCGTGGCGCTCGACGACGAGATGGGCAGCGGAAAATCCACCTTGCTCGGCATTCTCGCCGGCACCGTCGAGGCCGATGCGGGCGAAGTCTGGCTGGGCGGCCATTCGCTGCGCAGCGCGCCGCAGCGGGCCAAGGCGACACTCGCCTATATGCCGGACGATTGCCTCGAATACCCGCAGCTGACCGGTCGCGCGTTTCTCGAACAGGTGGCAGCCGACAGACACACCACGCTCGACCAGCGAACGCTCGGACTCACCGATCGCTTCGGGCTCACGCCTCACCTCGACAAACGCTTCGAGCAAATGTCGCTCGGCACCCGCAAGAAGCTGTATTTGAGCGCGGCCGCGCTGGGCTCGCCGGCCGTGGTCATCGCCGACGAACCGACCGGCGGCCTGGATGCCGCGGCACGCGCGGTGCTGGTCGACCTGTTCAAAATGCTGGGCCGGGACCGCGCGGTATTTTTCTCCTGCTACGACACGGCGCTGGCACGCGCCTGCGGGGCGACGCTGATCGGATTCGCCGATCTGCGCAAAACCACTTGAGCGCGCACGCCGGCCGGCCCAAGCCCGGGTCGCCGCGCAATTCTGTTAATATACGAAACGTTACCAATCGTATATTCCGAATCCAATGGGCATCGTTAAAATCTCCGACCAGATGCACGACGCGCTGCGCCATGCCAGCGCCGCGTTGAGCCGCTCGGTCAACGCGCAGGCCGAACACTGGCTACGGGTCGGCATGCTGGCCGAACTGCACCCGACCTTGAGCTACAGTGAAATCTGTCAATTGCTGATGCGGGCCGACGCGCCTGGGGCGGATCCGGCGCCGGCCACCACACGACGACGTCTGGCGGAGGCCGTATGATGCGCGGCAAGCGACGCATCAAGCTCCGTTCGGCCGAGGAAATCGCCATGGCCCGCCGGGCCGGCGCGCTGGCCGCCGAAGTGCTGGAGATGATCGCGGCACACGTCGCGCCAGGCGTCACGACCGACGAACTGGATCGGCTTTGCCACGATTTCATCGTCAACGTGCAACGCGCCACGCCGGCCAACGTCGGCTACCACGGCTATCCGAAAACCATCTGCGCGTCGGTCAACGACGTGATATGCCATGGCATTCCGTCCGGGCGACGCCTGGCCGATGGCGACATCATCAATATCGACGTGGCCGTCATCAAGGATGGCTGGTACGGCGACAGCAGCCGCATGTATTTCGCCGGGCAGCCCAGCGCGCCGGCCAGGAAATTGGTGCAGACCACCTACGAGGCCATGCGCGCCGGCATCCTGGCGGTGCGTCCGGGCGCGACCCTGGGCGACGTCGGCCACGCGATCCAGAGCGTCGCCGAGCGCGACGGCTTCAGCGTGGTACGGGAATACTGCGGCCACGGCATCGGCCGGATCTACCACGACGAACCCCAGGTGCTCCACTACGGACGCCCCGGCACCGGCCTGACGCTCGCGCCGGGCATGATCTTCACGATCGAGCCGATGCTCAACGCCGGCCGCCCCGAGACGAAGGAGCTTGCCGATGGTTGGACCGTGGTGACCAAAGACCGGTCGCTGTCGGCCCAGTGGGAACACATGGTGGTCGTCACGCAGGACGGCTTCGAACTGCTGACGCCGTGGCCCGACGGCCATGGCGAATATGCGCCGATTCAGGCGGGTGCGGGGCCGGCGGCGGGCACTGCCGCAGTGTAGCTGCCGCCCTGGCGCAACGCGTCACGGCGCCGGCACGCCCGGCATCGGAATGAATCCCGGCAAACGCTTGACCCGTTCGATCCACGCCAGGACGTGCGGGTAAGGTGTCAGATCGATGCCGCCCTCGCCCGCCATCGCGGTGTAGGGAAAGCATGCGATGTCGGCGATCGTCGGATGACCCAGTTCCAGCCACGGGCGATCGGCCAGATGCGCATTCATGATTTTGAACACGCGGTGTGCGCCGGCCTGCAGTTTGTCGAGATCCAGCGGATAGTCGAGGATTTTCACCAGGCGCGCGCCCGCCGCGTTCATGATTTCCCCGCCGCCGGTCGACAGCCATTGGGCAATCCGCCCCATCGAGGCGGCATCGTCCGGAAACCATTGTCCGCTGGCATCATACTTTTTCGCCAGGTAGATCAGGATCGCCTGGGCATCGCGCAGACGAAGATCGCCGTCCTCGAAGATCGGGATTTCGCCAAACGGATTCAACGCCAGGTATGCATCGCTCTTGTGCTCCTTGTTGACGAAATCGACGCTTTTCAACTCGCATTTCAGGTCGAGCATATTGAGCAGCAGCCGAATTTTGTAGCAGCTGCCGGATAATTCGAAGTCATACAATTTCATTGCAATGCGCTCCTAAGTAAAAGACCCATCACGCATACAGAACCCGCGCGTGATGCATGATGTGATCGGCCATGAAGGTCGAGATGAAGTAATAGCCGTGGTCGTAGCCGGGGTGGCGCCGCAGCGTCAGCGGCTGGCCGGCCCGGGCGCAGGCCGCCTCGAACTGCTCGGGGTGCAGTTGCTCGGCCAGGAATCGATCGGCCAGCCCCTGATCGATCAGAATGCCGTCGGGATAGGGCTTCTCCATGCCCGCCATCAGCGCGCTGGCGTCGTGGCTTTGCCAGTGCTGCCGATTCGCCCCGAGGTACCCGGTGAACGCCTTGACGCCCCACGGGCACTGCGTGGGCGCGGCGATCGGCGCGAACGCCGATACCGAGGCAAACAGCCCCGGGTGGCGCAG
>JAGXBI010000162.1 GCA_018971155.1 Burkholderiales bacterium | reverse complement strand
TCGGCGGATTGCGGCGCTTCGGCCACGATGTGCGCGTGCTGTTTCTCAACGCAAACACGCAAACGCTCGTGCAGCGCTATTCGGAAACGCGGCGCCGCCACCCCTTGTCGACGCTGCCGAACGGCTCCTTTTCCGATAGCGGCTCACTGGTCGAGGCCATCGAGCATGAGCGGGATTTGCTCAGCGATCTGACCGAGCTCGGCCATCAGATCGACACCAGTAATTTGCGGGCCAGCGCGCTGCGGCGCTGGATCAAGGAATTTGTTCAGCAGGAGCAGCAAGGTCCGACCCTGATGTTCGAATCCTTTGGCTTCAAGCATGGCGTCCCGCTCGACGCGGATTTCGTCTTCGACGTGCGCTCGCTGCCAAACCCGTACTACGATCTTCAATTACGCCCGCTGACCGGCCGGGATGCGCCTGTGATCGATTTTCTCAGCAGCGTGCCGGAGGTACTGGAGATGATCGATGACATCGCTGCCTACGTGGAAAAATGGCTGCCCAGCTTCATGCGGGACAATCGCAGCTATCTGACCGTTGCAATCGGCTGCACCGGCGGGCAGCATCGCTCGGTCTACATTGCGCAGACGTTGGCGACCCGGTTCAGCGGCCGCACCAGTGTCATCGTGCGGCACCGGGAGCTGCCGGCCGACGTGCAATCGTAGTCTGCCTCTCAATCGGCAGAAATCAGGCTGAACGACAGCTGCTTGCCACTGTCCTCGAGCGCCTGGGCGATGCGGCGAATCGGCGCCGGCAGGCCTGCCGCGGCAATTTCATGCGATGCCAGCCACGCTCGGTTCGCGTCCAGCGGGCCGCCCGCCGGCATCAATGTGACTAGCCACGGCTGGAGATTCAACTTGAAATGCGTGAAGGTGTGCGAGAACGCGGCCATGCGCTCGATCTCGCGCACCTGGCCATAGCTGCCTGCCAGGTCGGCTATATCGCTCGGCGAGACAGCTTCGCTTGGCGTCGCCGTGGGCGGGGCAAACTCCGGCAGGCTCCATAGTCCGCCCCAGATACCGCTATCCGGCCTGCGCTCGAACAATACGCGCTGGCCATCGTACATTACCAGCACGTCGCAATGCTTCTCGGGTATGGCCTTGCGGGGCTTGCCCGCAGGCAGCACCCGCTCGCGTCCGGTAGCCCGGGCAACGCAATCATCGGCAAACGGGCAGGCCGAACACAGCGGCTTGCCGCGCACGCACACCGTAGCGCCCAGATCCATGACACCCTGCGTATAAGCCTGCAAATTGGTCGCGGGCAACAGCGAATCGGCCAACTGCCACAACTCTCGCTCGACCCGCGTCTGCCCCGGATAGCCTTCGATGCCGAATACGCGGGTGAGCACACGTTTGACATTGCCATCGAGAATCGCCGCATGCGTGCCGTAGGCAAACGCCGCGATGGCCGCAGCCGTCGATCTACCGATACCCGGCAGACCCGCCAGCGCCTCGATATCGCGCGGGAATTGCCCGCCATATTCAACGACCACTTGCTGTGCGCAGCGATGCAGGTTGCGCGCGCGCGTGTAGTAGCCCAGTCCACTCCATAGCGCCATGACGGCGTCCTGCGGCGCAGCGGCCAACGCCGCCACGGTGGGGAATTGCTGCAGGAAGCGCTCGTAATACGGAATGACCGTGGCGACCTGAGTCTGCTGCAACATGATCTCGGACAGCCAGATGCGATAGGCGTCGGCGGTGTTTTGCCACGGCAAATCATGGCGGCCATGGCGCTGTTGCCAGGCGATCAGGCGAGGCGCGAAAGAGGTCTTGAGCGAGCTGGGGGGCATTGGCGAAAGGTGTTTGTACGAACGGTGGTTCAGCGCTGGCAGTGCGGGCAATAGAAGGTCGAGCGCTGACCCTGCACGATCTGGCGAATCGGCGTCTGGCAGACACGACATGGATTTCCGGTGCGGTCATACACGAAATAATCGAGCTGGAAGTAGCCGCTTTGGCCGTCGCTGCCAACGAAGTCTCGCAAGGTGCTGCCGCCCTTGTCGATGGCGGCAGCGAGAATTTCGCGAATCGCCCGAGCCAACCTGTCGTAGCCGGCCCGGGATATGCGCCCGGCGGCCGCGCGCGGATGGATGCCAGCCCGGAACAGGCTCTCCGACGCATAGATATTGCCCACGCCGACCACGATATCGCCAGCCAGCAACGCCTGCTTGATGGCCACGCTGCGCCCGCGCGTGCGGGCGTGCAGCAGCGCACCGCTGAAAGCGTCGGAAAAAGGCTCGACGCCCAAAGCGCTCAGCAACGGATGATGCAGAATGTCTCCGGCCGCGGCCGGATGCCAAAGCACCGCGCCGAAGCGGCGCGGGTCGCGATACCGCAATACGCAGCGCTCGAACACGAGGTCGACATGGTCGTGCTTGCCAGCGGCCGGCAGCGCCGCGACGTCCGGCAGCACCCGCAAGGTGCCGGTCATGCCGAGGTGCACCAGCAGCCAACCCTGATCGCATGCCAGCAGCAGATACTTGCCTCGCCGCTCTACGCGGCGCAGTGTCTGGCCGCGCAACAGATCGTCCAGGCCCGGCGGCACGGGCCAACGCAGGGCGGGCACCCGTACGTCGGCACGAGTGATGCGCTGGCCTGCAACATGAGGGGAAATGCCCCGGCGGGTTACTTCGACTTCCGGCAACTCAGGCATACTGTCGAACGTTTCGTGAGGATTTAGACTCTATTGTAGCGAGCGCGCTACAATCCATTGAAACACGCATCGGACCACTATGCCGACCATTATTCGCCCCCGTTTTCTGCAGCACTTGCCGCGGCTCGCCGCCTGCTTGCGCCCATTGGCCATTGCAGGCACATTGCTCGGCGTCTCGACGCTAATAAATCCGGTTTTTGCACAGGGTGATGCCCCTTCACCGGTCATGCCGGCATCGTCAGTCATCGCGAATCATCCGGACGGACAGAAGGAAGCCCTGCCCAACGTCGCGCTCAACAGCGAAATCATGTTCCAGGTGCTGGCGGCGGAAATCAGCCTGCAGCGAGGCTTGCTGGCGCCTGCATACAATACTTACCTGGCGTTGGCCAAGGAAACGCGCGATCCGCGCATGGCCCGCCGCTCGGTGGAAATTGCTCTCGGCGCCCGTCAACTGGGCGACGCGCTGGTCGCCGCCCGCCAGTGGCACCGCCTGGATCCGCAGTACCGCCCCGCCAGCCAGTTGCTTGCCAGCCTCGAGGTCGGCACAGGGCACCTGAAGGAAGCCGAGCCGCTGCTTGCCGAAGAACTCGCGGCCGTGCCCGAGGCGCGACGCGGCGAAGCGATCCTGGAGCTACAGCAGCTGCTCTCCCGCGCACCGAACCAGAACGATGCGTTGACGGCGCTGACGCGATTGCTCGTCAACGACATGCAGCGCCCCGAGGCGCAACTGGCGATGGCTCGTGCGCAACTGGCCGCAGGCCAATCGGCCGCTGCCATGACGTCGCTCGATACCGCGCTCAAAATCAGGCCCGATTACCAGGCTGCCGCGCTTCAGTTGTCGGAGGTCGGCGCTCCCGAGCGGCCTGTCGCGCTTGCTCAATTGCAGGCGTTTTTGGCCCGCAACCCCGACGCGAAGGAAGTGCGCTTTGCCTATGCCCGCTTGTTGCTGGCAGATAATCAGCTCGACGCCGCGCAACAGCAGTTCGAGTTGCTCGAAAAGCGCTACCCGCACGACCTCTCGACATTGATGGCGCTGGCGCTGCTCAATCTGCACAGCCAGCACAATGCGCAAGCCGAGCAATACCTGCGCAAGTATGCCGATGAGGCGGTTCAGCAAAATACCGATCCGGCTCAGGCTTATATTTATCTCGCGCAAATCGCGGAAGACCGCAAGGACTATCAGGCGGCAGACCAATGGCTCACCCGTATCTCCGTCGGCAGTGCTGCATATATCCCCGCCCAGATCGGGCGCGCCCAGCTCCTGAGCGATCAAAACAAGGTCGGGGCCGCGCTCGCCCTGCTGCGCTCGGTACAAACGAATGATCCGCTGGATCAATTGACGCTCAAGCGCGGCGCGGCGGACATTCTGGTCAAGGCCAAACGCTATGGTGCGGCTGAAGACATGCTCGCCAAGCTCTCCAAACAGTATCCCAGCGACGGCGACCTGCTATACCAGTACGGCATGGCAGCAGAACTCAACAAGCATTACGACGTCATGGAAAAGGCCATGCGCCGCCTGATCGCGATTCAACCCAACAACGCGCAGGCCTATAACGCGCTCGGGTATTCGCTCACCGAACGCAACACCCGCTTGCCAGAGGCATTGAAGCTGCTGCAAAAGGCATCGGCCCTGGCACCCAACGATCCGTACATCATGGATAGCCTGGGCTGGGTCAAATTCCGGATGGGTAACAAGGACGAGGCGGTTGCCCTGCTCAAGCAGGCGTTCACGATGCAGGCGCAAGCCGAAATCGGCGCGCATCTGGGCGAAGCGCTGTGGGAAACCGGCCAGCGGGATGAAGCGCGCAAATACTGGCGCGAGGCCTACAAGGTCGACCCCAATGACGACACACTCAAGGCGACGCTCAAGCGTTTCCATTTCAATCCGTGAGCATGAGCTTGATGGCAAGACCCACGCCCTGGCTGCCCCCCTTTCTGTTGAGTGGATTGCTGACGATAGCCTGCGTTCTGCCCGGTTGTGCCAGTTTGCAGCCGCCACCGGCGGCAAACATCGCCGCCAGCAGTGCCGTTCAGGATTACGACGGGCGGTTCGCCGTGCGCTACGAACAAAACGGCGAAATCAAGAACGCGTATGGCAATTTCACGTGGCGGCAACAAGGTGATGCCGTCACGTTGCAATTGCTCAATCCACTCGGCCAGACCCAGGCCATCGTCTACAGCACGCCAGGCGCCGCAAAGCTCGAACTGCCCGACCGCGCCCCGCTGACCGGCCCCAGGCTTGAGCAGGTCATGCACGATGCGCTCGGATTCGCCCTGCCGGTGGCGGGCTTGCGCTACTGGCTGCAACTCGAGGCCGCACCGGATTCACGCAGCTCGCTCACGCGCGACCCGCAAACCGGGCGCATCACGCAGTTGCAACAGGACGGGTGGACGATCGACTATCTCAGCTATACCGGCACCCAGCCGGCGCGCATCAAGCGAATCAACCTCTCGCGCGAGCTGAACGGCGAGCCGCTCCAGGTGAAGCTGGTGCTCGACAATTAATCCGATAAACAAACCGGTCATGTCCGACACGCTGCGCGATTGCCCTGCCCCGGCCAAGCTCAATCTCTTTTTGCACATCACCGGCCGGCGTGCCGACGGTTACCATGAGTTGCAGACAGTTTTTCAACTGATCGACTGGGCCGATACGCTACATTTCCGGCGACGCGCCGACGGCCGGATCGTGCACGAAACACCCCTGCCCGGCGTGCCGCCGGAGAGCGACCTCACGGTGCGCGCGGCGCGCTTGCTGCAAACTCACACCGGAACGGGGCTCGGCGTCGATATCGCCATCGAGAAGCGCTTGCCGCAAGGCGCCGGCCTCGGTGGCGGCAGCTCCGACGCCGCCACCACGCTGTTGGCGCTCAACCGGCTCTGGCAACTCGATCTGCCGCGCGCCGAACTGGCCCGACTCGGGCTGCAGCTCGGCGCCGACGTGCCATTCTTCGTGTTTGGTCGCAATGCCTTTGCCGAGGGACTGGGTGAGCGCCTGCAGGCAGTCGATTTGCCGCAACGGTACTTCCTGGTCGTGACGCCGCCCGTGCAAGTGCCGACTGTCGAAATTTTCAACGATCCCCGATTGACACGTAATACGAAATCAATCACAATTACGGACTTTCTCGGGCACGGTAATTATGATGTCTTCGGCCGCAACGATATGCAGCCGGTTGCCACCGAGAAATACCCGGAAGTCGCTGCGGTGCTCGAGTGGTTCAAGCCGTTCGGTGCCGCCCGCATGACCGGTTCCGGCGCCAGTGTCTTTGCGGCATTTGGCGATCGGGTCCAGGCGCAGAAAGCGTACAGCAGGTTACCGGAGCACTGGCAGGGCCGTATTTGCACCAGTCTCGATCGTCATCCGCTGTTCGACTTCGCGTCATAAAGGGTTTTTCTTCGTCGCGGTTGTCGCGGCGAGGTATCGGTCAGCGTAGGGGAGTCGCCAAGTTGGTTAAGGCACCGGATTTTGATTCCGGCATTCGAAGGTTCGAATCCTTCTTCCCCTGCCAGTTTCTCTTTAGTTCAGCTTCGCCCACACCCAGTCCCGCAGGTGCCAGATGAGTAGCGATGGCTTAATGGTATTTACCGGGAACGCCAATCCCGCCCTGGCCCAAGAGGTCGTCCGCATTCTCGGCATTCCGCTCGGCAAAGCGATGGTAAGTCGCTTCTCGGATGGCGAAATTCAGGTTGAAATTCAGGAAAACGTACGCGGCAAGGATGTTTTCGTCCTGCAATCCACGTGCGCGCCGACGAACGACAACCTGATGGAACTGATGATCATGGTCGACGCGCTCAAGCGCGCCTCGGCCGGACGAATCACCGCTGCGATTCCCTATTTCGGGTACGCGCGGCAAGATCGGCGCCCCCGTTCGGCGCGGGTGGCCATCTCGGCCAAGGTGGTTGCCAACATGCTGCAGATCGCGGGCGTGGAGCGCATCATCACGATGGATCTGCATGCTGACCAGATTCAGGGCTTCTTCGACATCCCCGTCGACAATATCTACGCTTCGCCGCTGCTGCTGGGCGACCTGCGCAAGCAGAAATACGAAGACCTGCTGGTCGTGTCGCCCGACGTCGGCGGTGTGGTGCGCGCCCGTGCGATGGCCAAGCAACTCCATTGCGATCTGGCGATCATCGACAAGCGCCGCCCCAAGGCCAATGTGGCCGAGGTAATGAACATCATCGGCGAGGTCGAGGGCCGCACCTGCGTGATCATGGACGACATGGTGGACACAGCCGGAACGCTGTGCAAGGCTGCGCAGGTTCTCAAGGAGCGTGGCGCCAAGCGGGTGTTCGCTTATTGCACGCATCCGGTATTGTCGGGTGGCGCTGCCAAGCGAATCGACGAATCCGATCTGGACGAAGTGGTCGTCACCGACACGATTCCGCTACGCGGCGACTCGCAGGGTCAGAAGATCCGCCAACTGAGCAGTGCTGGCCTGTTGGCCGAGACGTTCTCGCGCATTCGCCGCGGCGATTCGGTCATGTCGCTATTTGCCGATCTCTGATCGATACGCATTTTTCGGCGGCGTCGTGCTGCCGATATCAGTGGGCAGGGAAATATCCCTGCCCTTTTAATCGCCGGATCCCCGGATTTCGGGTGTTGCCGGCACTTCACCGCCTGGTCGCGGGCGGTCACTAGGAGTCATCATGAAAGTAGTCGCTTTCGAGCGTAGTCTGCAGGGAACGGGTGCGAGCCGCCGCCTGCGCAATACCGGCAAAACCCCCGGTATCGTGTATGGTGCGAACGCTGACCCGAAATTGATCGAACTCGATCACAACGCGCTGTATCACGCGCTGCGCAAAGAAGCCTTCCACTCGTCGATTCTCGACCTGGAAGTGGGCGGAACCACCGAGCAGGTGCTGTTGCGCGACGTCCAATACCACCCGTTCAAGCAATTGGTGCTGCACGTCGACTTCCTGCGCGTCGATCCGAATCACAAGATTCACATGAAGATCCCGCTGCACTTCATCAATGCGGACGTATCGCCGGCGGTCAAGCTGGGCGGCGGGATCGTCAGCCACGTGATGAACGAAATCGAAATCAGCTGTCTGCCTGGCAAGCTGCCGGAATTCCTCGAAGTCGATCTGAGCAAGCTGGAACTCGGCCAATCGCTGCACGCCAAGGATGTACCGCTGCCGCAAGGCGTTGATCTGGTGCAGCACGTCGAACAGGAAAATCCCGTGATCGCGACGGTGAGCGTGCCTGCCGGCGCAGTGTCGGAAGAAGCTGCCGCGGCACCCGCTGCCGGAGAAACCCCCGCAGCGTCCTGATCTACACGCGGCGACGCATGTCTCGCAACCCGCCGAGCCCAGACAG
>JAGXBI010000161.1 GCA_018971155.1 Burkholderiales bacterium | reverse complement strand
CGCCGATCTGGTGGCGCTGTGCCAGTTCCTGCCGGGGCCGGCGAGCAGTCAGGTCGGCATGGCACTGGGGCTGTCGCGTGGCGGGTTTCGGGGCGCCCTGGCGGCATGGACCGGCTTCACGCTGCCGTCGGCCATTCTCCTGTGCCTGTTTGCGCTGGGCATGTCGACCTGGGGCAGCGCCGTTCCCGCCAGCGTTCTGCATGGCTTGAAAGTCGTCGCCGTCGCGGTGGTCGCACAAGCGGTATGGGGCATGGCGCGCAACCTGTGCACTGGCACGGCGCGCGTCACCATGGCCGCGATTACCGCCTGCGTCGTGCTGTCGTGGCCCACCGCCTGGGCCCAGGTGGCCGTGATCGCGGTCGCTGCGGCAGTAGGCATGCGGCTCTTCAAGCCCTCCGAGGCGCCCGCGCACGACCCTCTGCCGATCGCCGTGGCGCGGCGCACCGGGTTCGCGCTGCTTACCGTGTTCTTCGTCTTGCTGATCGGCTTGCCGGTTGCCCTGGCGCTGTGGCCCAGCCAGCCGCTGGCGCTGTTCAACGCTTTCTACCGTGCCGGCGCACTCGTATTCGGCGGCGGCCACGTCGTACTGCCGCTGCTGCAGACCGCCGTCGTACCCACCGGCTGGGTGTCCAACGAGACATTTCTCGCCGGCTACGGCGCCGCGCAGGCCGTGCCCGGCCCGCTGTTCACCTTCTCGGCTTTCCTGGGCGCATCGATGCATGCGGCGCCCAACGGCTGGGCCGGCGCCGCATTATGCCTGGTCGCCATCTTCGCGCCGTCGTTTCTGCTGGTGGCCGGCGCCCTGCCGTTCTGGGAGCGGTTGCGGCACAGCCTGCACACCCAGGCAGCGTTCGCCGGCGTGAACGCCGCGGTGGTCGGCCTGTTGCTGGCGGCGCTCTACCACCCCGTGTGGACCAGCGCAATCCACGGCCCGATGGATTTCGCACTGGCGCTCGTCGCGCTCGTCGCGTTGATGTTCTGGCGCTTGCCGCCGTGGCTGGTGGTGCTCGGATGCGCCATCGCCAGCGGCCTGTTTGGCGGCATCTAGCATCGCCCGGTGAAATTGTTACTTTTTGTTAAATACCGATCGCCGCCATACTGCAAGTCATGTTTTCCGGTTAGTCTTTTTGTCGTACGCAGTACCCGGTTTTAGGGTGAACACGCCGTAACCGCATCATTGGGACAACGAGAAAAGGAGAATTGCCATGGAACACGGTTTCATTGCGTGGTTGATCATCGGCGCCATCGCCGGGTGGCTGGCCGGCATTCTGGTCAAGGGCGGCGGCTTCGGCCTGATCGTCGACATCATCGTCGGGATCGTCGGCGCCTTCATCGGCGGATGGCTCGCCAGCCTGCTCGGCATCAGCCTGGGCAGCGGGTTCATCGGCTCGATCATCATCGCGGTGATCGGCGCGGTCATCCTGCTGTTCGTCATTCGCCTCATCAAGCGGGCCTGAAAATATACGCCCGATGTGCAAACCGGCACCCGTGGTGCCGGTTTTCTTTTATTCGGACATCGACAAGGCAATTCCCGGGTTATCGATCAATCGGGATGAGGCCCCTCCGCCTTGTTTTCCAGCACCTTGCCAGTCTGCGCATCGACGCCAACCTCATAGGTTTTGGCGCCCGCCCTGATATCGAAGGAGTAACGCAAGCCACTGCCGCCGGACTCCTTCTCCAACTCCTCGTCGGCTACCTTGCCTGGGCGCGCTTGCAGCGCGGTAGCGCGGGCATTGTCGAGGCTGACTTTGGCCTCATTTGCATACTGCTGCCCGGAGTATGCGTGGGCAGAAACCGCCAACGCCGACAAACTCGCCATCGCCAGCACGTATACCGTCTTTCTCATATCCATTGCTCCTTAACGTGAATGGCTTGAAAAAAAGCCATGCCGCCAGTGTGCGATGCGACACTTAGGTCACCGTTAGGAGAGGCGCCAGATCGATGCGACGCCGGTACGCGAGCCCGGCTAACTGCTCCGCGCAGCCAGCCGCTCGACCCATCCGCCCAGCACATGCTGGTGTTCGACGTCGATTTTCCGGATATGCGCGCCCAGCCGAAACCCGTCACGCGTGAGGATGCTGTTGCGGACCTCGGCATGGATCGGCGCTGCAAGCCGCTGGGCCATATCGTCCAGGCCACGCATGTGCAGCAACAGGCACACCCCCGTGCCGAGCGGGATCGTCTCGTCCGTGATGAAACTCAGTCCTTCCCTGGAGACGTCCCACACGCGCACGGGAATCTCCCTGTTCTCGAGACGAAGCGTGGCGTTCCATTTCACGCGAACGCGCGGCGCCGGCCGCGCGACCGCAAGACCCGGCGAGAGACTCAGTTTGTTGACAAGGCGCGATGCGTCAGAGGCCACTATGACAGTTCCCCGGATTATTGGATTTTTATATATATTTATGTGTATAACGAACTAAATATTATCTTAATTCGCCATCTTTCACAAAGCCGCCAGGTCGCCAAGGCGTGCGACGCCGTGCAGCCAATTGCTGAAGACGTCCAGCGCCTCAACGTTGATCGGGTCGTCGTTGTAGGAAATGAAATAGCCGCATTCATTGCGAATGAAATGCGTGGACGGGACGGTCAGCCTATTGCTAGCCAATTCCGTGGGGATGAATATCTCCGGCACCAGGGCGACCCCCAGTCCGGACATCGCCGCGCTGGTCAACATGGTAAACAGCTCGAACCGGCAACCGCGCAACGGTTTGTAGACGTCGTCCAGGCCGGCGCTGGCAAACCACTGCGGCCATGCGTCCTCACGCGAGGACAGATGCAGCAGCGGCAATTGCGCAATCATTTCGACCGAGACGCCGCGTTTCGGGTTGACCAGTTCAGGATGACACACCGGGATCACTCGCCCTTCTGGCAACAGTTGCTCGCCGCGGGTTCCCTGCCACACGTCGCTGCCGTAATAGATCGCCGCATCGAATTGCGTGTTATTCAAAATAAATGGGTCGGATCGCGCGGTGATATTGACGTTGATGCCAGGATATTTACCCCTGAAGTCGCGCAGCTTGGGGATCAGCCACTGCGTGGCGAATGTCGCGCTGACGGCCAGATCGAGCGATGCGCCTTCCTCGCGCTGATCGATCAGATCGAGCGTATTGCGTTCGATGCGGTCGAGACATTTTTTGATTTTCAGCGCATAGCTCGAACCATAATGGGTCAGCTCGATTCTTTTCTTCACCCGCTTGAACAACACCACGCCCAAGCGGTGCTCGAGTCCGGTGATCTGCTTGCTGACCGCGCTTTGCGTCAGATGCAGCTCTTCGGCCGCGCGGGTCAGACTCTGATGCCTGGCGACGCACTCGAAGATCTCCAATGCCGTCAGACTCGGGATTGCCTTCCTCATCTATTGCCCTCCTTGACGCGAGCACTCGGCCAGACGCATCTGCCCTGCGGATCGAAGCGCCGCCGATTTTGGCCGGCTGCACAGATTCACTCGCCAGGCGCGCCGTGATCATTCCATAAATTCATAACAACGCAACCAAATCTCAGTTTTCCAGCACAACTTTTGTGATTAATCTCTGGAAACGGATTTTGGTGGCGGTTAAAGCAAAACGCAATAGACATTCGTCCAAAAGCGACTCAAGTCCGTCTCGATAAGGAAGGCCAGTCGTCGCGGCGATGAACGATCAACGCCCGCGGCTGCCTCGTCCGTCGTGTCAAGTCGAAAAGCGCGAGCAGGCGGCATCCCTGAAGCAGACTTTTACCGGAGACACCCTATGACAAAAAAATCGTTGACCAAATTTTTCGCTGGGCTTTTGCTCGGCGCCACCGTATCGCTTGGTGCGGCCGCAGCATTTGCCGGCACCACGCTGGATCGCGTCGAGACCAGCAAGCAGATCGTCATCGCGGTAAGCGCCAAGTGGCCGCCGCATGCTTTCCTCGACAGCCACCACCAGCTCGAAGGCTACGACATCGACGTCAGCAACGAGATCGCCAAGCGCCTTGGCGTGAAGGTCAAGTTCGACACACCGGATTTCAACCTGGTGACCGGTGGGCATTGGCACGGCCGCTGGGATCTGGCCGTATTTGGCATTACACCGACCATCGCACGGGCCCGGGTGCTGGATTTCCCGGCGATCTACTATTACAGCGCCTATGTCTTCGTCGTCCATAAGGATTCCACGGCCAAGACCCGCGAGGACCTCAAGAACGTCGTGTTCGGCGTCGAGGGCGGCACCACGGCGGACGACTATATGCATCATGCGCTGCAAATCGATGCCAAGAGCCTGCCGCCGTTCCACTATCTGGATTTCACGCCGACCCTGAGAACCTACAAGACCTCGCTGCTGCCGTTCGAGGATCTGCGCCTGGGTAACAACGTGCGCCTGGGCGCGATCATCGCCGAGAAGGAAACCGCGATGGCGGCCATCAAGCATGGTTATCCGGTCAAGATCATTCCCAACGACATCGCGTATTGGGAGCCGGTGGGCATCGCCGCCGACAAGGGCGACCCTGCGTTCGATCAGAAAATCGCCTCGATCATCGCCGACATGAAAAAGGACGGCACGCTGAAGAAGATCAGCGAGAAATGGTTCGGCGCGGATTACACCACCATCAACGCCAACTAGACGCCCGGCAAACGTTGCCGGCTTCGGCCAACCCCTGAACGGCGGGGAGACATCCCCGCCTGCACACAACGTGCCTGAATACTCCGATAACTATTACACCCAAACCGCTTCTTCGACCGCCCGGTACCCTAGCCTCGCCCGGGCCGAGGAAGCCGACGTATGCGTGGTCGGCGCCGGGCTCGCGGGCCTGACGGCGGCGCTGACGCTGGCCCGCGCCGGCAAGCGGGTAATCCTGCTCGACGCCGAGAGAATTGCGTGGGGAGCATCGGGCCGCAACGGCGGCGTCGTCAGCCCGGGCTATGCGACCAGTTTCGATGCAATCGCAAAGCGGGCCGGAGACGAAGCCGCCAGGCAATTGCACCGGCTCTCGATCGAAGGCGTCGAGATCGTCAGAAATAACATCGGCCGGCTGGGCATCCAGGGCGCGGATCCGATCAACGGAGTGCTGCGGGTCGGGCGCTTCGACAACTCGGACGAAGTCAGAAAATACATCGCCTGGGTCGAGCGCACGTTCGACTATCCGCTGCAATTTCACACCAAGGACGAAATTCGCGCGCTGCTGGCGTCCCGGAAATACTTCAACGCGATCTACAACCCCGGCGCGTTTCATTTCCATCCGCTTAACTACGCGATCGGGCTGGCGCAGGAATTCACCCGGCTGGGCGGCCTGATCTTCGAGGACTCGCGCGCGCTCGGCATCGAGCACAGGGCAACCGTCAAGCAGGTGACGACCCGGGCAGGCTCGGTGCGCGCCAAAGACGTGTTGATCGCCTGCGGCGGCTATACCGATCGGCTCGTTCCCGCGCTGGCGCGCAGCTATATACCGATCCTGACCTACATGGTGGTCTCGCGGCCGGCCCAGGCGCTGCTCGCCACCGCGATTCGAACGCGCGCCTCGATTGGAGACAGCCGCCGCTCGAGCGACTACTACCGGCTCGTCGACGGCGGCCGGCGCCTGTTGTGGGGCGGCATGATCACCACCCGCCAGGCCGAGCCTGCCCAACTGGGCGCCCTGCTCAAGCAGCGCATTGTCGATACGTATCCGCAGTTGGCCGAGCTCGAGATCGAGCGCGCGTGGTCCGGCCGCATGGCCTACGCCCGGCATCTGATGCCGCAAATCGGCACACTGGGCGGCGGCCTGTGGTACTGCACGAGCTTCGGCGGCCATGGCATGAATACCACCGCTATCGGCGGCACCGTCATTGCCGAGGCGATGCTCGGCGCCTCGGCACGCTATAAGCTTTTCAGCCCATTCGGGCTGACCTGGACCGGCGGCCCATTGGGCGCCGCGGCGGTGCAATTGACCTACTGGCGCTACCAGCTCAACGACTTTCTGCAAGAGCGCAAATCGCGGGTCCACGATTAGGGTTGGAGAATCGAGTTATGCCGCTGACCAATCAAAAGAAATACAAGGGATCGACGACCGGTCTCGTTCTGCTCGTTCTGGCGCTTTTAGTCGGCACTTATTATTATTTCCTGTTTGCCGACGACGGCTGGCTGATGCGCCTGATCACCGCGCAAGTTACGGGAAAGCCGCAGACCATCTCGTATCTGCACGGCGCCCGATGGGCCGCGGGCGTTGCCCTGTTCGTCGTCAATTATTGGCTGCTCGGAAAAACGCCCAAGCAGTTGCAGATCTGCGTGACGGCGGTCGAACTGTTCCTGCTGCTCGCGCTGTTCATGACGACATTCCGCCTGAGCCCGAAATTCATCGAGGCGAATGTCGGTTACCTGATTACCCAGGGCGCGTTCACGACGCTCTACGTCTCGGCGATCTCGATCGTCATCGCCTTTTGCATCGCCCTGGTCACGGCCATTGCCCGGCTCTCGTCGAGCGGCGTGGCGGTCGGCATCGCGCGTTTCTATACGTCGTTCTTTCGCGGGATTCCGCTGCTCATACAGATCTTCATTCTGTATATGGGCTTTCCCGAGCTTGGCTTCGTGATCAACCCGATACCGGCCGGCATCGCCGCACTGTCGCTGTGCTACGGCGCCTATATGAGCGAAGTGTTCCGCGCCGGCATCCAAAGCATTCCGCCCGGCCAGTGGGAAGCTTCGCGCGCACTGGGTCTTCACAAACGCAAAATCATGCGGCTGGTGATTCTGCCGCAGGCGCTGAAGATCATCATTCCGCCCACCGGCAATCACTTCATCGCCATGCTCAAGGACAGCTCGCTGGTCTCCGTGGTGGGGGTATGGGAGTTGACCTACGTCGCCAGCACGGTGGGCAATCGCGACTTCCGCAACATGGAGATGCTGATCACGGCGGCGGCCATCTACTGGCTGATGTCGATCGGCCTGGAAGTCGTGCAGGGCCGGATCGAGCGCCGCTACAGCCGCGCTGCCTGAACGGGTCCGCTCGCGTGGCAGCGAGCGAACCGCCTGGTCATCAAGGGGATATGCAAATGCAGGGCGAGATCAAGTACGCGATCACGATGGAAAACGTGAACAAATGGTTCGGCAAGCATCATGTGCTCAAGGACATCAATCTGACCATCAGGGACCAGGAGAAAGTCGTCATTTGCGGGCCGTCGGGCTCGGGCAAGTCCACCATGATCCGCTGCATCAACCGGCTGGAGACGCACCAGGAAGGCCACATCATCGTCGATGGCACCGAGCTGACCGATGATACGCGCGCGCTCGACACGATCCGGCGCGAAGTCGGGATGGTGTTCCAGAGCTTCAATCTGTTTCCGCACCTGACAATCCTGGAGAACTGCACGCTGGCACCGATCTGGGTGCGCAAGATGCCGAAGGCGGAAGCGGAAGAGCTGGCGATGAACTTCCTGACCCGGGTGAAGATTCCGGAACAGGCCAAGAAGTATCCCGGGCAGCTATCCGGCGGGCAGCAGCAGCGCGTGGCGATTGCCCGCGCACTGTGCATGCGCCCGAAGATCATGCTGTTCGATGAACCCACCTCGGCCCTCGATCCCGAGATGATCAAGGAAGTGCTCGACACCATGATCCAGCTCGCCGAGGACGGCATGACGATGGTCTGTGTCACGCACGAAATGGGTTTCGCGCGCCAGGTGGCGGATCGCGTCGTTTTCATGGACCGCGGCGAGATCGTCGAAAGCGGCACGCCCACGCGGATGTTCGAGGACCCGCAGACCGATCGGCTGAAGCTGTTCCTCAGCCAGATCCTGCGCGGGCACTGAATTTCATCGGTCGTCCCGCGGCGCCGGTTCACCGATCGGCGGCACCTGATCGGTCATCCCCGCCAGCACCTCGGCGATGTGGCGTGCCTGGATGCCGTGACCCTCACGCTTGAGACGTCCCGCCATGTTCAGCAGGCACCCAAGATCGCCTGCCAGAAGCGTGTTCGCCCCGGTACTGGCAATATCGGCCACCTTGTCGGTCACCATGCGGACCGAGATGTCGGGATACTTCACACAGAACGTC
>JAGXBI010000160.1 GCA_018971155.1 Burkholderiales bacterium | reverse complement strand
TGACTTCGATCGCACCCGCGTCGAAGTGCTGGCTGATTTTCAGTGTCATGTCAGGTCAATCCCACGGTTGCGCGCGAGGCCCGCGCTTTACGCCAGCTTACGCCGAAATACCCAAATCGCGTCGGACGAGACATCTTCTGCGAAGGCGTACCCCTCGCTGTCGAACTGCTTCAGGCGCTGCACGTCGCGCACAGAGTGCTTGACCGCATAGCGCGCCATCAGGCCGCGCGCGCGCTTGGCGTAAAAGCTGATGATCTTGTATTTGCCATTCTTCCAATCCTCGAATACCGGCGTAATGATGGGTGCCTGCACCAGGCGGCGCTTGACGGACTTGAAGTATTCTTCCGACGCCAGATTCACCAGCACGCGGCTTTTGACCGGCTCGTCCTTCAACTCTGCGTTGAGCGCCTGGGTAATCTGTTCGCCCCAGTACGCATACAGGTCACGGCCTTTGGCATTGTGCAGGCGCGTGCCCATTTCCAGGCGATAAGGCTGCAGTAAATCGAGCGGGCGCAACAGGCCATACAGTCCGGACAGAATCCGCACATGGCGCTGCGCGAAGTCGATCTGCTTGTCCGTCATCGAGTTCGCGTCGAGACCCTCATACACATCGCCATTGAACGCCAGAATGGCCTGCTTGGCGTTTAGCGGACTGAATTGCGGTGACCAGTCGGCGTAACGCTGAACGTTGAGGGTTGCCAGCGGATCCGAAATATTCATCAGTTTCGCCACTTGAGCCGGCGCAAGCGTGCGAAGTGTGTCGATCAATTCCTGGGCCTGCGGGATGAACTGGGGCAGTGTGTGGCGGTCAGTGCGAGGCGGCGTGTCGTAATCGAGCGACTTGGCCGGCGATAGAACGATTATCATGGGAGGATTTTTTCTCTTTTCTGTTGCTTGACTGCGTAATGCCACGGCAGCGCGGTATATGCATAAACTTCACGGCGACGCCGTTCATTGCCGACCCGCATTTTAGCCAATGCCCATGATCTTTGCTCCGCCCATGCCGGCGGAAATGACGCGCCTGCGAGAGTACGCCCGGACGCTGCCCGCGCCCGCACGCTGCGTGATCGATTCGAATATCTGGATCGATATCCTCGTATTCGACGACCAGGATAGCCGCGCGATTCGCGACGCCTTGCTCGGTGGCGCGCTCGACGCGATCATCAGCGCACCGTGCCGCGACGAACTCGAGCATGTGCTTGCCTATCCGCAATTCGCCGCCCGCGCGGTCGATATCGCCCAGGCGCTCGCCTGGGTGGATCGTCACACGCGACGGCTCGACGGCCCCGCCGATGGCGCGGCACTCCACGCCCTGCCGCAGTGCCGCGATCCGGACGATCAGAAATTCCTCGAACTCGCCCGCGACGGCGCGGCCCACTGGTTGATCAGCAAAGACAAGGCACTGCTCAGGCTAAAGCCGCGCATTGCCCGCGACTTCGGTTTCCAGATCGTGAGCGCGGCAACTTTCTCGCGGCTCTGGGCGCTGCCCGCGCCGCCGGGCATGCCAGAGTAAAATAATCCGAAGCCCGCGCCGCCAGCCCGACGGCGCCCGTTACCCATCGATCGCTTACGTCCTGCCGCCCGTGACCATGAACGCCGCCCTCGACCTGCCTCAGATTGCTTCGCGCCTGCCCAATGTGGGTACCACGATCTTCACCGTGATGTCGGCATTGGCGACGGAACGGGGAGCGGTCAATCTGGGACAGGGGTTCCCCGACTTCGACTGCGACAGCCGCATTCTGGACGCCGTCGCGGACGCCATGCGACAGGGTCAAAACCAATATCCGCCGATGGCTGGGGTCCCGGCCCTGCGCCAAGCGATCGCCGCCAAGATTCAGGCCCTGTACGGCACGCAACTCGACTGGGGGCAGGAGATCACGATTACGGCCGGCGCCACGCAGGCGCTTTTCACGGCGATTCTTTGCTGCGTGCACCCCGGCGACGAGGTGATCGTTTTCGAACCTACCTATGACAGCTACGTCCCGTCGATCGAACTCGCCGGCGGCAAGCCGGTTTTCATCACGCTGGAGGCGCCCGAATACCGCATTCCGTTCGATCGCCTGGCCGCGGCCATCACGCCGCGCACGCGACTCATTTTGCTCAATACGCCGCATAATCCGAGCGGCACCGTCTGGCATGCCGGCGACATGCAGCAACTCGCCGAGCTGGTGCGCGACACCGATATCCTGCTGTTGTCCGATGAAGTCTACGAACACATGGTCTACGACGGGCAACGCCACGAGAGCGTGCTGCGCCACCCCGAGCTGGCCCGGCGCAGCTTCGTCGTGTCGAGCTTCGGCAAGACCTACCACGTGACCGGCTGGAAAGTTGGTTACGTCGCGGCGCCGGCGCCATTGAGCGCCGAATTCCGCAAAGTCCATCAGTTCAACGTATTCACCGTGAACACGCCGATGCAGCACGGGCTGGCGCGCTACATGGAAGATCCCGCCCCGTACCTCGACCTGCCGGCCTTTTATCAGAGAAAGCGGGATCTGTTTCGCGCCGGCCTGGCCAACACGCGCTTCAAGCTGCTGCCATGCGAAGGCACTTATTTTCAGTGCGTCGACTACAGCGCGATCAGCGATCAGACCGAGGCCGAATTCGCCGCATGGCTGACGACCGAAATCGGCGTCGCCGCCATCCCGGTATCGGCGTTCTATCACGCACCGCACGAATCCGGCGTGGTCCGGTTTTGTTTCGCCAAGCAGGACGCCACGCTGGAGCAAGCGCTGACCCGCCTGGCCAGGATTTAGCGCGGCGTCGAAAGCGCCCTGAGCCCGCCTGAATCGGGGCAGGCGAGCGCGCGGGAACCCGCGCATATGCCGCATGGCCGGGGATGCCGGCCCCTCCCCGCTCACAGCGCAGACATGCGCGGCCGCTGGCCAACATCCTGCTAGGGATGCTTGGCGTTCTTCGCAATGTAAGCCTTGCGATCAGCCGTCACGCGCTGCGCCGAGGGCCGCTCGCCGATCGTCTTGACGTACCCCTTCCAGTCGATGCCGTGCTCGATGAGCAGATCGCTACCATAGATCTGCTGGGTTGCCAGGCCAATCACGGGCAAATGCACGAACGCCGCGCAGTCGGCCGCACTGAATTCGCCCCCCGCCAGATACGGATCGAATTTGGCCACTTGCCGGAACGCCGTGATATGGCGCTCCAGACGCTTGCGCACGCGCGCCTGGGCGCTCTCGCTCACCGTGCCGCCAAAGAACGCCTGCGGATAGAGCTCGCGGGCCACCAATTCCAGGTGCAGTTCGAGAAAGACGATCAGCTCGCGCTGCTTGGCAGCGATGAATGGATCGCGCGAATACACCGGGCGCTCCGGCTGGAGCGCCTCGAGATATTCGATCATCGGCTGCGATTCGCATAGCGTGCCGTGCGCCGTCTCGAAAAACGGCACCTTGCCAAGCGGCGAGCGGGCCAGGAATGCTTCCTCCTGGCTCGGGTAGGCAAACGACTCTTCGAATGGCACGCCCTTCTCGAGCAGCACCATCTTCACTTTGTTGTAATAGTTGCTAAGAGCAAAACCGCACAGTTTAAGCATGTTGTCTCCAGGAGATAGGCGCGGGCCGTTCCGCAGGGTGGAAACACCGACCACGGGCCGAGCCAGCCACGATAGAATCGAACAATTGACCGATTCTAACCTCCTCCGTAGTTGCATATCATGAGTTCTCCCTCTACTGCCATTCAAACGCTGGGGCTCGTCGGCACCGGCGCCATGGGGCGCGGTATTGCCCAAATCGCCGCGCAAGCCGGGCTCACCGTGAAGCTTTACGACGCCAATCCGGCGGCTGTTGACGCGGCCCTCGGCGCCCTGCGCGACACCCTGGACAAGCTGGCGGCCAAGGGCAAAGTGAGCCCAGAACAGGCCAAGGCCGCGCTCGAACGCCTGCATCCGTGCACCCAGCTCACCGAGCTGGCCGGTTGCCAACTGGTCATCGAGGCCATCGTCGAGCGACTTGAGGTCAAGCGCGAACTGTTCAAGCAGTTGGAAGGCATCGTTGCGAACGACTGCATCCTTGCCTCCAATACGTCGTCGTTGTCGATCACGGCGATTGCCGCGGCGTGCGCCAAGCCCGAGCGGGTCGCGGGCTATCACTTCTTCAACCCGGTGCCGCTGATGAAAGTGGTGGAAGTCATCGACGGCCTGCGCACCGAGCGCGCCGTCGGCGACGCCCTGATGGCTCTCACCCGCACGCTCGGCCATACGCCTGTGCGCGCCAAGGATATGCCGGGGTTCATCGTCAACCACGCCGGGCGCGGCATGAATACCGAAGGACTGCGCGTGGCCAGCGAGGGCATCGCAGACTTCGCCACGGTCGACCGCATCATGCGCGAGCAGGCGGGTTTCCGGCTCGGTCCGTTCGAGCTGCTCGACCTCACGGCACTCGATGTCTCTCACCCGGTGATGGAGTCGATCTATCATCAATTTTATGAGGAAGCCCGCTTCCGTCCGTCGCCGATCACCGCGGTACGTCTGGCCGGCGGCCTGGTCGGACGCAAGGCGGGTGAAGGGTTCTACCGCTATATCGACGGCAAGCAGCAGGTGCCGGCAGAGGCGCCAGCGCCTGTCGTGCAGCCGACACGCGTTTGGGTCAGCCGCGCCGACGCGCGCGCTCACGAGGCAACGATGCAGTTGCTCGGCAAGCTTGGCACCACCATTGATCAAGGCGAGCGCCCCGCGGACGATGCGCTTATCGTCGTTACGCCGCTGGGGCTGGACGCCACCACCTGCGCGGACGAACAGCAACTGGACGCGCAGCGTACCGTCGCGCTCGACACGCTGTTTCCGTTGCTCGAGGCCAAGCGTCGCACCCTGATGACCACGCCGGTCACGCGTCCCGAGGTGCGAGACGCAGCGCATGCACTGTTTGCCAAGGATGGCGTGCCTGTCAGCGTGATTCGCGATTCGGCCGGGTTCGTTGCGCAACGCATGGTGGCGACGATCGTCAACATCGGTTGCGATATCGCTCAACAACAGATTGCGTCGGCACAGGATATCGACCGGGCCGTCACCCTTGGGCTCGGTTATCCGCGCGGCCCGCTGGCCCTTGGCGATGCTCTCGGCGCTGGCCAAATCGTGACGATCCTGCGCAATATGCAAAGTTTCTACGGCGACCCGCGTTACCGGCCGTCGCCCTGGTTGACCCGCCGCGCGCAGCTCGGCGTTTCGCTACTGACCGAAGAGAGCTGATATGAGCGCCGAACTGCTGGCTGAACGGGTCGATCAAACCCTGGTCCTGACGCTGTCCAACCCCGGGGCGCGCAATGCCTTGCATCCCAGTATGTATGCGGCCGGCATCGAAGCGATCGTCACCGCCGAGCGCGACGCGTCGGTGCGAGCGATCGTACTGACCGGGGCCGATAATTTCTTTTGCGCGGGCGGCAACCTGAACCGCCTGCTGGAGAATCGCGCCAAGGACAAATCGGTGCAGGCCGAAAGCATCAATCGGCTGGCCGAATGGGTCGAGGCCATTCGCACCTGCCCCAAGCCGGTGATCTGCGCGGTCGAAGGCGCCGCCGCGGGCGCCGGCTTTTCGCTGGCGCTGGCCTGCGATTTGCTGGTTGCCGCCGACAACGCGAAATTCGTCATGGCTTACGCCAAGGTCGCGCTCACGCCCGACGGCGGCGGCTCCTGGTTTCTCAGCACCGCGTTGCCGCGTCAATTGGCCACCGAGATCCTGCTCGAGGGCAAGACCATCGACGCACAGCGGATGGCTGGCGCCGGGCTGGTCAATCGCGTGGTCAAGCCCGGCGAGGCGCGCGATGCGGCGCTGGCGTGGGCCGAACAGCTAAGCCAATTGTCACCTCATGCGCTCGGCCGCATCAAGGCGCTGATCGAGGCGGGGCCCGCCAACACCCTGCGTCAGCAGTTGGAGCTCGAGCGCGATAATTTCATCGAAGCGCTGCATCATCGCGACGGATTGGAGGGCATCAGCGCGTTCCTGGAAAAGCGTCCGGCGCAATACAAATGACGAAGACTCCATTGACGAATTCGGGCGTGCGGCTCGATGCCGAGGCTTACGCGCCGCCCAGGCGTCGCCGCATTTACCTGATGCGACATGGCGCGGTGACTTATTTCGACGACAGCGGCAAACCCATCGTGCCGGAGAGCGTTCCACTCAATGCCACCGGCCGTGCGCAGGCCCGCGCCGCCGGCGAGCTGTTTGCCGCGCAGGCGATTCGCTTCGACCGTGTCATCGTCAGCGGCTTACCCCGCACGATCGAAACGGCCCAACACGTGCTTGCCGAAATCGGGCAGGACATCGCGCTTGAATCCTGGCCGCAATGGCAGGAAATCCGCGGCGGCCGGCTATCCGAGATTGCCCCGCAGGATATCCATGCGGCATTCGTCGGCGCGTTCGACGGCGTTGCCCCGGAAGATCGCCGCTTCCTGGGCGGCGAAACCGTCGGTCAACTGCTGGACCGGATTTTGCCGCCGATCGCCAAGCTGCGCGCCGATCCGAACTGGGACACCGTGCTGCTGGTGCTGCACGGCGGCGTCAATCGCGCGATCCTCTCGCATGCGATCCATCCGACGCAACGCCTGTTCATCGGTCAATTGGCACAGGCGGCCGGTTGCATCAATGCGCTGGACGTGGGCGACGCGCCCAATGACTGGGTCGTGCGAATGCTGAATTTTTCGCCGCCGGCGCCGTTGCATCGCGATATGCGGCAGACCATCATGGAGACCATGTTCCAGGAATATCTGCGCCACCGCACACAGTGAGCTCGCAGCGAACCCTCCTCATCGATCATCCTCGCGCCCCGCATTGACGGGAACGCGCACCCGGCGCGCTGCCCAGCGCGTTTCCGTTTTCTGTGGTGTAATTTTTCGCACACGGCGCATCCGCATCCGTGACTGTCTTGCGATTGGCCGAGGCGCCACGCCTGAGTCAAAGGCACGCCCCCACGCCGAAAAATTCAAGGAGATTCAATTGATTGAGCTCTATTCCTGGGCCACGCCCAATGGTCATAAAGTGCATATCATGCTGGAGGAATGCGGATTGCCCTATCGGGTGCATGGGATCGATATCGGCGCGGGAGATCAATTCAAGCCCGAGTTTCTAGCGATTTCACCTAACAACAAAATTCCCGCTATCGTCGATCCTGATGGTCCGGACGGCAAACCGATCTCGATTTTCGAGTCCGGCGCGATTTTGCTGTATCTCGCCGGCAAAACCGGCAAATTTCTGCCCACCGACGTGCGCGGAAAATACGAAACGCTGCAGTGGCTGATGTTCCAAATGGGTGGGGTCGGACCGATGTTGGGGCAGGCCCACCATTTCCGGATCTACGCACCCGAAAAGATCGACTACGCTGTCAATCGCTACACCAATGAAGCCAAGCGTCTCTATGGCGTGCTCGATAAACGCCTGGCGGAAGTACCCTATGTGGCGGGCGACACCTACACGATTGCCGATATGGCCATCTGGCCGTGGCTGCGCTCCTGGAAAAACCAGGGCGTGGAGCTGGAGGATTTCGCCAACGTCAAGCGGTGGTTCGACGTCATTGAAGCGCGCCCCGCGGTACAACGCGGCGTCAAGGTGCTGGCCGATGCGCGCAAGGCACTGCAGGACGACAAAGCCAGGGAAATCCTGTTTGGCGCCACGCAATACGCACGTCGCTAAGCGGCGCCCGCACGACGTGCCGCGCCCGGCACCTATCCTTACAAAAGGAAACACTTTAGCCGCCAGCCGAGCGGCATGCCGATGCTAAGCTGGGGACTTGTTTTCGCAGCCCCCAGCAACCGAGCGGCCTGGGATTTGACGATTCACAGACGGACTTATGTCGGGAACCTTCGAACTCAGACGCACCGCCAACGGCGATTTCACATTCCGCCTGGTGTCCGGCCAGGGACAGATCATCGTATCGAGCGCAAATTACAAGGCACGGGCATCGGCACGCAACGGCATCGCATCGGTACGCAAAAATGCCTTGGAAAGCGGCCGTTACGAACGCAGGGTCTCCACCGCCGGGCGACACTACTTTATTCTGAAAGCGCGCAATG
>JAGXBI010000159.1 GCA_018971155.1 Burkholderiales bacterium | reverse complement strand
AACAGCCCGATGCGACCCTTGACGCGCTGTACGGGTTCGCACGGCGGTGACACCCTGCCCGCCCTTGCCATCGCGGGCGAACGGAACAACAATGATCAAGTAAGAAGACCCCTTCGGAGTCTGGCATGAGCGATGTTCGTACCGATCACTTTCGCACGTTCGCCGAGTTTTATCCTTACTACCTGAGCGAGCACCGCAACCGCACCTGTCGCCGCCTGCACTTTGCGGGGTCGCTAGGCGCACTGGCGCTGCTGGCGGTTTTCGCGATCACTGGCAGCCCGTGGTGGCTATTGGGCGTGCCGCTCTGCGGCTATGCGTTTGCCTGGGTCGGGCACTTCTTTTTCGAGAAAAATCGTCCCGCAACATTTCGCCACCCGTGGTACAGCCTGATCGGCGACTGGGCCATGTTTCGCGACATCTGCCGTGGGCGTATCCGGCTCTAGCGCCGCCTCATGCCGCAGGCTGGCGCAACACTTCCGCGAGCGGCACATCCCAGCGTCCCTCGCGCAGCATCGTCGCTATGCGTTCACCATCGAGCTGGCGCCGCGTCAACTGCTGCGACAATTCGCCGAAGTCGATCGTCAGCTGCACGATCAGGCGCTCCAGCGACGCGGTCTGCGGATTGACCAGCAATACCCAGCGATCGGGCCCCTTCGGATTGGCGAGGCGGCCGATCCACTGGAATTGCTCGAGCTCGCCCAGCAATTTTGCCGTGTGAGTCAAATCGGCATAGGTCTGGCGGGCCAACTGAAGCTGCGTCAGGCCGGCATTGCCGCTATCGCGCGCCTTGTTGAGCACCGACAGTATCGTCAGCGCATCGAGCAAATAACTGCCGGGGAACTCGCGATGATGAAAATGGCGCTCCCGGAACGACGGCAGTACCGCCGTCAAGGTCGCTCCCCACAGGGTCACCAGCCAGCTCAGATAAACCCATAGCAAAAAAATCGGTATCGCGGCAAAGGCCCCGTAGACGGCCGTGTAAGTCGGGAATTTCTTGATGTACAACGCGAAACCGCGCTTGGCGATTTCGAAGGCCAGCGCGGCGATCGTGCCCCCTGTAAGCGCATCGCGCCAGTCGACCCGGCAATGCGGCATGTAAAGATAGAGCAGCGTGAAGGCCACTGCCGACAGCAGCACCGGCAAAAGGCCCAGCGGCCAGGCCACCGCCAGGGGCAGTGTGTGCACCAGCGACATCGACTGGCTCAACGCGTAGGAACTGATCGACAGGCTCACGCCGAACAGCAATGGTCCGAGCGTGAGAATCGCCCAGTAGACCAGCACCCGCTGGGCCAGCGGCCGAGGCCGGGGCACCCGCCAAATCACGTTGAAGACGGACTCGATGGTCATCATCGTGGCGACCGATGTCAGCAGCAGTCCGATCAGGCCTACCGTGGTCAGGCTTTTGGCCTTGGCGGCAAACTGATTCAAATAGCGGAAGATCTGGTCGTTGACCGTGTCGGGCATCAGATGCGAGAGCAGGAATCCCTGCAGCGCATCGCGAAACGTATTGAACATCGGAAATGCCGTGAACAGCGCGAAGGCCACGGCCAGCAGCGGCACCAGCGCGAGCACGGTGGTAAACGTCAGGCTCCCGGCGATTTGCGGTACGCGGTCTTCCCGGCTACGCCGCATCACGAACCTGACGATTTCCCGGATGCTTTCGAAGTCCAATCGGCTCGGTTTGTGCAAGAGTGTCCTCCCGGAGGGCTTGTGGCCGGCCGCGCGCGTGGCCGCAGTGAGAGCCCCTATAATAACTGCTTGCTCATCGAGTTCGCCATGAAAGACATCCTGGTTTTGTTTTACAGCCGACACGGCACGACCGCCCAATTGGCACGTTTTATCGCGCAGGGGATCGACAGCGTGCCCGGCGCTCAGGCACGGGTGCGCACCGTGCCCGGGGTCTCCACCGTGTGCGAGAGCAGTGCGCCGGAAATCCCCGACAGCGGCCCGCCATACGCCGAGTTACGCGATCTGGAGGAGTGCGTCGGACTGGCGCTGGGCTCCCCCACCCGCTTCGGCAATATGGCCGCCGCGCTCAAATACTTTCTCGACGGCTCGACCCCTCAGTGGCTCGCCGGTGCGCTGGCCGGCAAACCGGCCTGCGTCTTCACTTCCAGCGGCAGCCTGCACGGCGGGCAGGAAAGCACCCTGTTATCGATGATGATTCCGCTGCTGCACCATGGCATGCTGCTGCTGGGCCTGCCTTACACGGAAAGCGGCCTGATGAGCACGCGCACCGGCGGCTCGCCCTACGGCGCGACACACTTCGCCCAGACCGGCGGCACCATCAGCGACGACGAGCGGCAACTGGCCGTGGCGCTTGGCGCCAGGCTCGCGCATGCTGCGCTGAAATTGGCCCATTGACCATGCGGCGCATCTATCATGCCGGCACCGTTGCCAGTCTCGTGGGGCTGATCGGGCTTTGCCTGGCCTGGGAACTCTGGCTGGCGCCGCTGCGCCCGGGCGGATCGTGGCTGGCGCTCAAAGCCCTGCCGCTCTTGCTGCCGTTGCGTGGCGTGCTCAAGCGCGACGTCTACACCTTGCAATGGTCCAGCATGCTGATTCTGCTCTACCTGGCCGAGGGGGTGGTACGCGGCATGAGCGACACGGCGACGACGTCTGCCGTGCTCGGCTGGATCGAGAGCGCACTGAGCTTCGCCTTCTACCTGTGCGCGATACTGTACGTGCGTCCGTTCAAGCAGGCCGCGCGTGCCAAGGCTCGAACGAGCCTCCCGCACGACTGACCCGGAGCGCATGATGAACGATACTGAATTTTTATCGGAGTGCGCAGCGATCGTCGGCGAATCGCATCTGCTTGCTCACGACGTCGACATGGCGCCGTATCTGACCGACTGGCGGCGGCGCTACACCGGCCGGGCTCTCGCGGTAGTTCGCCCGATCGATGCGGCGCAGACCGCGGCGGTGGTGCGCGCGTGCGACCGCCACGGCATCGCGATCGTGCCGCAGGGCGGCAACACCGGGCTGGTTGGCGGAGCGACCCCGCGCGAACAGGGCCGTCAGATCGTCCTGAGCCTGCGCCGGCTGGATCGCATTCGCGATATCGACGTCGACAATCACACACTGACCGCCGAGGCGGGGTGCGTTTTACAAAACGTTCAGGACGCCGCCCAGGAGGCGGGCCGGCTGTTTCCACTGAGCCTGGCCGCCGAGGGCAGTTGCACCCTGGGCGGCAATCTAGCGACCAATGCCGGCGGCACGGCGGTGCTGCGCTACGGCAACGCCCGGGAATTGTGCCTGGGGCTGGAGGTCGTGACTGCGCAGGGCGAAGTGTGGGACGGCCTGCGCGGGCTGCGCAAAGACAACACCGGCTATGATCTGCGCGACCTTTTCATCGGTTCGGAGGGCACGCTTGGCATTATTACCGCGGCGACCGTCAAGCTGTTCCCGCAGCCTCGCGCCCGCATGACGGCCCTGGCGGCGGTAAGATCGCCGCGCGCCGCCGTGGCCTTGCTCGGCATGGCACAGGAGCAGGCAGGCCCGCTGCTCACCGGTTTCGAACTGATGTCGGATTTCTGTCTGCGATTGGTGCAAAGCCATTTCCCGGCGTTGCGCTATCCGTTTGCGACCCCGCAGGCGTATATGGTGCTGCTCGAGTTGTCCGATAACGAGAGCGAAGCGCATGCGCGCGATCTGCTCGAATCGATACTCGAGGCGAGCCTCGAACGGGGCGTCGTGGACGACGCCCTGGTGGCCGAAAATATGCGGCAATCGCACGCCTTCTGGCATTTGCGCGAGAGCATTCCGCTGGCCCAGGCCCAGGAAGGCCTGAACATCAAGCATGACATTGCCGTGCCGGTGTCCCGCGTGGCCGATTTCATCGAGGCAACCGACCCGTTGATTCAACGGAATTTCCCGGGGGCGCGCATGGTGACGTTCGGCCATCTGGGCGACGGCAATTTGCATTACAACGTGCAAGCACCGGAGGGAAGCGATCCCAGGCAATTCTTGCAGCACGAGGCCGCCATCAACCATCTCGTATTCGATTCGGTATTCGCGCAACACGGCTCGATCAGCGCCGAACACGGCCTGGGCCGACTCAAGCGCAATGCGATCGAACGCTACAAAAGCCCGGTCGAAATCAGCCTGATGCGCGCACTCAAGTCATCACTGGACCCCAAAGGCCTGCTCAATCCGGGGAAGGTGCTGCCCGACGTCCGGTAGTTTTTGCGGTGGAGCGGCGGGCTAATTTCCGGATTTACCGAAATTTTTGCGCAACCTGTTGTTTTTCTGGCATAATTCGCGCTTTATCAACTCGGCAAGTGGTTCGCACAGGTGTGTGGGCTGGCTACCTACCGACAAAGGCTTGATCATGAAAGAAGGCATTCATCCGAATTATCGCGAAGTCGTGTTCGTCGACCTGTCGAACGACTTCAGCTTCAAGACCCGTTCGACCATTCAGACCAAGGAAACCATCAAGTGGCAGGATGGTAAGGAATATCCGCTGGTGAAGATCGAAGTGTCGTCCGAATCGCACCCCTTCTACACCGGCACGCAAAAGATCATGGACACCGCCGGTCGCGTGGAAAAATTCCGCCAGAAATTTGGCAACCGGACTGGCAAAACCGCTGCCAAGTAAGCGCATCGGCACCACGCCATCAAGGCAGCTTCGGCTGCCTTTTTTCATGGTGCGGGCTCGCGTGCCACATGTTCGTTACGGGGCGTTACAGCACACGCGGTGTTATCGAATTAGCTGTCATACTCTCGGACTAACCGAATCGGCCATCATCTGCCCAATCACCTGATGAAACGCTTCCGTCTCACTGCTTCCGCGACCAGCGCGCTGCCTCGCTCCCTGCTTTTCGCGATTTGCGTCATCTATGTGCTGGCGGGCTTGTTCGGCCGCGATCCATGGAAAAACGAGGATGCCGCGGGTTTCGGCGTGATGTGGACCATGGCGCAGGGTCATTGGCACGACTGGCTGTTGCCGAATATCGCCGGCAAGTCCGTATTCGACAGTGGTCCGTTGATCTTCTGGTTCGGTGCCCTGGTCATCCGCCTGGCGCATCGCTGGTTGAGCGCGCCGGACGCCGCTCGCATCGTCACCGGCCTTTGCTTCTACGCCACGTGCGCGTTCGTGTGGTACAGCACGTACCTGCTCGGTCGCCGCGCCGAGGTCCAACCCTTCAAATACGCTTTCGGCGGTGAGCCCGAGCCTCGCGATTACGGTCGCACGCTGGCCGACGGCGCTCTGCTGATCCTGCTCGCGTGCTTCGGCCTGGCCGAGCGCGGCCACGAGACGACTGCCGAAGTTGGGCAATTGACCTTTGTCGCCATGACGCTTTACGGTCTGGTTCGGTCGCTCGATAAACCATGGCAGGGCGCCATCTGGTTCGGTCTGGCGCTGGGCGGATTGACCCTGACGGGGTCGCTTGCCCTGTCGCTGGCCGTCCTGCTGGCCAGCGCCATCCTCCTGCTGGTGTGCCGCCCGCTGCCCCGGCTTGCGCTGCTGCTGGCCGGTGTCCCGCTCGGCATTGCGCTGTCGGCCACATGGCCGCTCGCCACGATGAAGTGGGCGCCTGGCGGCCAATTCTGGATCGGCGAGTGGTTGGACGTTGGCTTCGACACGTTCGGCGGTCCGAACAGCGACGCGCTGTTCTATACCGTCAAGAATCTGGCGCTGTTCGCCTGGCCGGCATGGCCGCTGGCCCTGTGGTCGCTGCATAGCTGGCGGGGACTGCACCGCGCGCCGCACATCGCCGCACCGCTGGCGGTATTGGCCCCGCTGGCACTATTGGTGCTGCTCCAAGCTCACCAGAGCAACCGGTTCTTCATTCTGCTGTTGCCCTCACTGGCGATACTTTCGGCGTTCGGCTTGCCGACCCTCAAACGCGGCGCCATCAATGCCTTCGATTGGTTTGCCGTCCTGAGCTTTACCATTCTGGGCAGCTTCGTCTGGCTCGTCTGGCTCGCGGGCCTGACGGGATTTCCAGGCCAGATCGCCCGGAACCTGCACCGCCTGGTGCCCGGCTTCCAGGCGACTTTCAGCTGGGTCACACTGGTCTGCGCCTTTGCCGTCACGGCCGCCTGGATCGTTCTGGTAGTGTGGCGCATTTCGCGCAATCCCAAAGTGCTGTGGCGCAGCGTGGTGCTCTCGGGCGGCGGCACCACGTTGATGTGGGTGCTGCTGATGACACTGTGGTTGCCATTGGTGAACTACGGCAGGACGTACCGCGACGTTGCGGCGCAAATCGTTGCCCATCTGCCGCCCAACTATACTTGCATCCGCACCGCCAGAGTCGGGGATGCACAGCTGGCGTCATTCGCGTATTTTGGTCACATGCGATTTGGCGAGGACAACTGCAATGTTCTGCTGCGCCAGGATACGCAGGATTACGATCAACCGGGCGCACTTGCCCCCTATGAGTGGCATCTGCTGTGGGAAGGCCGGCGTGCGGCGGACCGCGACGAGCGTTTCCGTCTCTACGAATTGCAGGAACGTCCTCACCATTGACCATCGAGACGACGCCAATGTTGAGAGATATTCGTCGGATCGTCAGTCTGGCATGGCCTGTGTTGATCGGCCAGTTGGCGGTGGTCGCCTTCGGGGTCATAGACACGGCCATGGTGGCGCGCTACACCGCGACCGATCTCGCCGCACTGGCACTGGGCGGCTCGATATACATCACCGTCTACGTAGGCATGATGGGAGTGCTGGTGGCGCTGTCCCCCATCGCAGCGCAACTGTATGGCGCTCATCGCCATGCCGAGATCGGCGAGGAGGTCCGGCAAGCCCTGTGGCTCGCGGCGGGCCTGTCGGTGCCAGGCATGGCTCTCTTGCTGCACCCCTATGCCCTGCTGCACATCGCCGACGCAAAACCGGCGCTCGAAGGGCGCACGGTGGCCTATTTGCAGATTCTCGCGCTGGGGCTACCCGCTGCACTGGCATTTCGTGTCTATTCATCACTGAGCAACGCGATTGCCAGACCGCGCATCGTGATGATGATTCAGCTGATCGGCCTGGCACTGAAAATCCCTCTGAATTTCATTTTCATCTACGGCACCGGCCGGCTGGGGATGCCACTCGTGCCGGCGCTGGGAAGCGCGGGGTGCGCACTGGCGACCACGCTCATCAACTGGGTATCGTGCCTGCTGGGCCTATTTCTGATGCAGCGCCATTCGCTATTGCGTCAGTTCGGCATCTATCACCAATTTTCGTGGCCACAATGGCCCCGCATCAAGGCGCTGCTCAAGCTTGGCGTTCCGATGGGACTGGGCTATCTCATCGAGGTCACCGCGTTCACGTTCATGGCGATCTTCATCGCTCGATTCGGCGCCATCGTGCTGGCGGGCCATCAGATCGCCGCGAATCTGGGAACCGTGCTGTACATGCTGCCAATGTCGCTGGGCATCGCTTGCGCGACGCTCGTCGCGCAAGCGCTCGGCGCTCGGGACTTCGCTGCGGCGCGACGGTTGGGGCGTCACGGAATCTCGTTCGCAGTCGGGCTGGCGATGTGCATCAGCCTGCTGGTGTGGATGAATCGGGCAAACTTGATCGCGGCGTACACACCCAACTCCTTGATCGCGCATGCGGCGGCGCCGCTGTTCGTATTCGTCACGTTCTACCACGTGTTTGATGCGATGCAGGTAAGCACGATCTTCGTGTTGCGTGCGTATAAGGTGGCGGTCGTGCCTACGGTGATTTACGCCGTGGCATTGTGGGGGGTCGGACTCGGCGGCGGCTATGCGCTGGGTTTCGATATGTTCGGCATTACCCCGCACTATTTGCTGGGTGCATCGGGCTTTTGGTTTGCCAACAGTTTGAGCCTGGGCCTGGCCGCGGCGGGCCTGATGCTGTATCTGCATTGGATCAGCGCCTGCAGCGCGGACTCTCTGCCCCAGACTCAGACCAAATAAAAAAGCCCGCGACGACGCTAATGCCGTTCAGTTAAGAGCTGAACGGCATTTTTGTTTTGGGGTTGGAGTTGTAAACGGGGCGGCAAGCTGTTAACTTTGGTCGCGATGCTGAGCGACCACCTGAACTTCGTGCTGGATGCCACGCCTGCCGACCTGAGTCGGCTGGG